>CAMATE010000165.1 GCA_945861075.1 Akkermansia muciniphila | reverse complement strand
GCTGTCGTGGGTGCCGCGTTCGACGATGCGGCCGTGGTCGAGGACGAGGAGGAGGTCGGCGTTGCGGACGGTGCTGAGGCGGTGGGCGATGACGAGGCTGGTGCGACGCTGGAAGAGGGTTCGCAGGGCCTCTTGGATGAGGCGCTCGGTTTGAGGGTCCACGGCACTGGTCGCTTCGTCGAAGATGAGGATGCGCGGTGCGGCTACCATGGCACGGGTGATGGTGATGAGTTGCCGCTCTCCGGCGCTGAAGTTTCCACCGCGTTCGCGGACTTCGGTGGCGTAGCCGGCGGGGAGACGTTCGATGACAGTGTGCGTTCCCAGGGCTTTGGCCGCATCATGGACCTCGGCGTCGGTGGCCTCGGGGCGTCCGAACTTGAGGTTGTCCATCACGGTGCCAGTGAAGAGGAAGTTCTCCTGGGTGACCATGCCCAGTTGGCGGTGGAGGGAGGCGAGTGTGTGGGAGGCAATCGGAAGACCGTCGACGCGTATTTGGCCTGCCTGGGGTTCGTAGAAACGGGCCAGGAGGCTGATGATGCTGGTCTTGCCGGAGCCGGTGTGGCCGACGAGGGCCACGGTAGATCCCGCGGGAACAGAGAAATGAATGTCTTCGAGGATCCACCGGTCGGCGGGCGTGGTGTCGTAGCGGAAGGAAATACCCTCGAACTCAACGTCGCCCCGCAGGGTTGGCAAATCGGTGGCGGCAGTGGCATCCTTCACTTGGGGCTCGGTGTCGAGCAGGGCGAAGATGCGCTCGGCGCTGGCGGCGGCCGATAGCACGGCGTTGTAGAGGTCCCCCATGGTCTGGATGGGGCCGAAAAACATGCCCAGATAAAGGACATAGGCGGCGAGTGCTCCGACGGTGAGCCCTCCTTGTTGTACCCGCCATCCGCCGTAGCCGAGGACGATGGCGGTGGCCAAGCCCGACAGCAACCCGACGGCCGGCATGTAGGTGTGGAAGACGCGCGCCGAGGCTACCCAGCGTTCCGTGAAGTCGGCGTGCAGGCCTTGGAATCGACGCAAATTCTCGGCCTCGCGCACGAAGGCCTGAACCACGCGGACGCCCGAGATGTTCTCGGCCATGGCGGCGATGAGGCGGGATTGGGTGCCGCGCAGGCTTCGGTAGGCCTCACGTCCGCGACGGTGGAACCAGTGGGTCATCCAAGCCAGCAGCGGAAGCACTGAGCACACGGCCAAGCTCAGGCGGAGATCGTATTGCACCATCAGCACCACGACGCCAATGAGGGTCACCAGACTGGACAGGGCCTGCCCGGCACCCCAGGTCAGGACGCGGTCCAACGAATCCACATCGGAGTCGGCCCGCGCGATGATGCGCCCTTGGTGGGTGCGGTCGAAGTAGTTGAGAGACAGGCGTTGGATGTGCTCGAAGACGGCCAGGCGCAGGTCGTTCATCGCTCCCTGACCGGTTTCAATGGAAGTCCGGACTTGAATGATGGTTAGCCCCCATCCCAGCAGCAGGTTGGCGAGGTACAGTCCGCTCAAGGCCAAAATTTCCCGTGCCGCCGCCGTGGTGTTCGCCGCCACAGCCGTGCCGCCGCTTCCGAGGATCGGAGACAGGGCATGGTCGATGCCGTGCTGGATGAGCCGGGGCCCGACCAAGGCTGATGCGGTGGCCAGAAGGGTGAGCGCCAGGTTGGTGTACAATGCCCGGCGATACGGGCGGGTGTAGGCGAAGAGCCGGCGCAGCAAGGAACCGCGCAAGCTGCTCTGGGCGAACTCCTCGTCGAGGGCGATGTCGTCGTGGGTGGCCATCAGTGCACGGGGTTATCGTCCGCGGGGTTGTCGGCTTCCCGGTTCGCGAACAACTCCTGATACAATGTGCAATCACTCAGGAGCGACTCGTGCTGCCCTTGGGCCACCAGTCGCCCTTCCTGGAGAACGAGGATTTGATCGGCGGAGCGAATGGTCGCCGCCCGGTGGGCCACCAGGAATGTGGTTCGGCCGTTGCACAGTTCGCGCATCGCCTCGCGAATCTCTTGTTCGGTGGTGGGGTCGACGGCGCTGGTGGCATCGTCGAGCAATACGATCCGAGGTTGAATGAGCAAGGCGCGGGCGATGGCGATACGCTGGCGTTGTCCGCCACTGAGGGAGATGCCTCGTTCGCCGATGACGGTGTCGTAGCCGTCGGCCAATTCTCGGATGAATCCGTCGGCCCGTGCCGCCCGCGCGGCCGCCTCAATCTCGTCTCGGGAAGCCGTGGGGCGTCCGAGGGCGATGTTTTCAGCGAGGGTCGCGCTGAACAGAAAGGTCTCTTGGAAAACCATACCGATGTTTCGGCGCAGGGTGTCGCGGTCCCAGTCCCGGAGGTCGGTGCCGTTCAGCAGGATGCGCCCTTGGGCCGGCTCGTAGAATCGGGCGATGAGCGCCAGAAGGGTGGATTTGCCGGATCCGGTCGGTCCTACCACGGCGACTCGGGCACCCGCGGTAACGCTGAAGGACACCGATTCCAGGGCCTGAGTGCGGGATGGTGTGGCAGTGGCGGGACGCTTCTCGGTCGGCGGCTTCGATTCATCCAGCACTCGGAGGGAAGGTTCCGAGGAGTACCGGAATTCGACCGCGTCGAACACGATGGATCCTTCAACGGTGGAAATCCGTCCGGTCGAGCGGTGTGGGTTCTGCGTAGCCGGATCGTTGAGCAATTCACTCACCCGCTGGGCGGCGGAGCTGGAGTTCTGGAGGATGTTGGTGATTTGGCCGATCACGCCGATCCGTCCCCCCAGAGCCATTTGATAAACCAGCACCTTCGCCAGATCTCCGAGCGAGATGGATCCGTCCAGCACCTCGCTGCCCCCCATCCACAAGGTCAGGGGTACGGCCAAGCCGAAGAGGAATTGAGCGAAGGGAACACGGGCGGCCCAGTAGTTCACCGCCTCGGCCAGTTCCTTGAGAAATTCGGCCCGACGCGCGCGGAATTTGGTGATTTCGGCCGATTCCCTGGCAAATGCCTTCACCACCCGAACTCCGGCGATGTTCTCCTGGATGACCGTGCTCATGGCTCCGTGCCGCTCGTGGACACGCCGCCACCGCGGCTGCAATTGGGCGGCAAACCAGGCCATGGTAGCCACTGTGGGAACCAGGGCCACCAGGGTCATCAGGCCGAGACGCGTGCTGGTGACAAAGATGAGCGACAGGGTGCCGATGAGCCCGACGGCGACATCCACACCGAAGAGCAGGCACACGAAGAGGAGGTCTTGCAGGCGGCCGACATCGGTGCCGGCGCGGGAGATGAGTTCGCCGGTGCGGGCGTTGTCATGCCAGGCGAAGGAGCGCCGTTGGAGCGAGTCGTACACGGCGGCGCGAACATCGCCCAGGGTCGTTTGCGCGGTCCGGTTACGGATGGGGCCGAGAACCAGACCCACGACGGCCCGGAGCACGACGAGTCCGACAAAAACCCCGACCATGGTCCCGAGGGACTGCTGGGTCGATGGGGTGCCCAGCGCTGTGATGGTGGAACCCAGGAACTGGGGCAGCGACAACTCGATGCCGATGTTGAGCAGCAGGAGCCCGATGGACAGCGCTGTCCAGCCGGGTCTCTTGCCCAGGAAACCCACGATAAGGCGCACCGCGGCCACCGGACGGATCGCCGGTGGCATGGTGGGTGGGTGGGTGTCGGGCATGACCTCTGGGAACGACTCAATGGTGACCGAGAGCAGATCGACGAGCGAACTCGTGGACCGAATTCATCAGGTTTCGGATCGTTTTTTGTCGGTTCTCGGCCAGTTGTTTCAGCAGTCCCAACGACTCAAAGGGACTGAAATCCAGTGCAGCAATCTCGTCGGGAGTGCCGCCGGAAGCCAATTCGGCGATCGCGCCGGCGAGGCACTTGAGGGTCATGGCGTCCGAATCGGTCCGGAACCAGCATCGACCCTCGCGCCACTCCGCTATCCACCAGGTGCGCACGAGGCAGCCCGGAACTCGATGAGCCTCCTGACGGTCGATCGACGGGAGAGGCGGCAGAAGCCGTGCGGTTTCGACCAATTGGGCCAGGCGAACTTGCGGATCATTGAGCGCCGCTAGACGGGACGACCAATGGGCCAGCCGCAGTGACGGTGCCAGTAGTTCGAAAGGGCCGGATTCGGCCGGAGCGGACTCCGGCGGCGCAGCAGAGGGAGACTGCGGTGCGGTCGGTGCGGCCATGGCCTGATTAGTTGAGGAAGGCCGTCAGCGGGCTCGTCGGACTGGCTTGATCCATGGCCTCTCCAAGGCCCAACTCGTAGGCCGTCCGTCCGGCGTTGACCGCATCACGGAAGGCGATGGCCATGCGCGAAGGATTCGATGCGACCGCGATAGCGGTGTTCACCAGCACCGCGTCAGCGCCCAGTTCCATGGCTTCGGCGGCATGGCTGGGTGCTCCGATGCCGGCGTCCACGACGATGGGCACGGTCGCCTGCTCGATGATGATCCGCAGTTGATCGCGGGTCTGGAGGCCTCGATGCGAACCGATGGGTGATCCCAAGGGCATGACCGTAGCGGTGCCGATTTCTTGCAAACGCTTGGCCAGAACGGGGTCGGCGTTGATGTAGGGCAGCACCACGAATCCTTCGGCCACGAGTTGCTTGGCCGCTTCGAAGGTCTCCACAGGATCCGGCAGCAAGTATCGGGGATCGGGGTGGATCTCGAGTTTGATCCATTTGGGCAGACCGGCCGCCGCTGCCAAACGGGCCAAACGAACCGCTTCTGCAGCGTTCATGGCCCCGCTGGTGTTGGGCAGGATGAGGTAGCGCTTCGGATCGATGAACTCGAGGATGTTGGCGAAGGGATCCTTCTTGCCGCTGAGATCCGCGCGTCGCAAAGCGACCGTCACCATTTGGGTTCCGCTGGACTCCAGAGCGTCACGCATGGACTCCGGCGACGGGAACTTTCCCGTTCCCAGAAACAATCGGGAATCAAATGAGCGCCCGGCGATTAGCAGCGGTTTCGACATGTGTCGTGGAAGCTCTCAAAACCGCCGACGTGTTGTAAAGCCGGTGCCCTGAATTGAAGCCCCGAGCGTCCCTGTGAAAATTCGGGCAGGGCGGGGCGGGGCGGGGTTGGGGGCTGGCTGTGACGGATGGGCCAACCGCTCAAACGTGGTGCGACGGCTGGACGGTTCAGGAATACGAACTCCAGGCCGACCGTGCCACCGGAGCGTACGAGCGGACCTGGCGGAGTTGGCGACTGGAACGATCCAGTTCCGCCTCCTCCGCCATGGCCCGGCATCGGACTTGAGCGAGTGTTTCGCCGTTTTTGTTCTCGAGGTCGATGAGTGAGGCCACCTCGCTGCGAAGGCGCTTCTCAATCTCCGACCAACTCACTCCGGAACGGGACACTTCAGCCCGGGCGGCTTCAGTGTATCGGATGATCCTTCCCTGCAATTCCAGCTTGGCCCGTTGGCAAGAATTCACTTTGGGCCAGTCGGAACTGCGGATGGCATCGCCCTCGAGAACGGTCCAATCCCGCCATTCGTCGTAAGTCTTGAACAGGTCGTGATGGGCGCTCACGGGAGGGCTTTCGTTGTGGAAGAAACCGTGATGGCGGCCTGGTTCAGGCGGCTTGCAATTGCAGATCTGCGTGTTGATCCACCTGGCTGGTGGACCGGCCAGACAGCATCTCCGACCAGGCGTTCCGGATCTCGGTCAGCAGTCGAATCACCAGTTGAACCCCGGTAGGGTCTTTCTGAAGGTTGCTCTTGCTGAGTTGTGAATCGTAGTAGTTGTACAGCCGCCGCATCGTGGCCGAGAACTCGCCGCCCAACTCCATGTTCAACGACGCATTCAATTCCCGGATGATGTCCTGGGCCTTGAGGATGTTGTTGTTGATCGCGAGGTTGGATTCCAAAGGATCGTCGAGATCGAAGCCGATCAGTGCCCGGTCCAAGAAGCGCAGTGCTCCATCAAACAGCATCAAGACCAGTTGTCCCGGAGTCGCGGTCTTGGTGGCAGCCTGACGGTAGGATTGCCAAGGGTTGGGGTTGTATCTCATGGGCGGGCTAAAAAGGTTGAGCGATCAGAACTACGATCAAAATTGCGATCAGTGTTGCCGCAGTTTACCAGGCCATTGGCCCTTGTATTTTGACTGCGAGCAGAGTGGAGATTTGGCGGATGGTCTTGGCGGGCGGATAGTCGACGCTGGATGCCAGTTCTCGGGCTAGTTGAACCTTTTCTGGTCGAGCACCTGCCAGTTGATCCAGAGCGCCTCGGAGAGAGTCTGCCTGGGAGAAGTCCTGCTCATCGACCGCCGGAGCGGTGGTGTCCCTGCGAGAGGTGTTGCGATGTACCTTCGACGTGGAGTCGAGGGTGCCTGTACGTTGGATGTCCATTTTTTCTCACTTTCTAGGCAGGCGCGGACGGTTCTTGTTATCCCCCAAGTACCAGCCGCACTGAGGACATCGGAGCGTGGCGGAAAAACTTGAGGAATCATCGCTTGGGCAGGGTTTGCCAGACAGTTTGGGCCGTATATCGGCAAAATCGGGAAGGGGAACGGAGATCAGACTGAGGGTCGGCCAGTTCCGATGCCCCGGTGTGGTGCCCGCGGAAATAGTCCCGGGCCGAACGAGCGACCTCGGCTTGGGAGGCATCGAAGGTTTCGTCAATGGACCACAGCGTGCCCCCCTGATCAGCAGTGACCAAGCGGAGTTCCCATCCGATGGCCACCGGAGGGAAGGGGCGGTAACTGGCCAATTGAGCAAAGATCACCCCGTCGGCCGAGTGGGCCGACTGGATGCGGGTCAGGAGGTCGGCGGGCAGGGGTTCCCCGGCTGAAAAGGCATCCTTGCCAAAGCCACGACGCAATTCTTCCGGAGTGGCCTTGATGACCTCGAAGCGGTGGGTCTTCCTCAATTCCTCTTCCAGGATCTTAGCCAGTTGGTTCCGGTGGTCCAAGGTGGCGAGGTCTGGAGTCGAAAGGGTGACCGGCATGAGGACGACCCGCTGCAGGTTTCCCGGCAACGCATCGACGGCCCGGTACACGTTCTTGGGCTCGAATCGGGCTCCCAGCTCGGGCAGCGACGGCTTCGGTGTCTGACACCCTGCCAGAATAAGGCCAATGGCGAGGATCCAGGAGCGGTTCGGATTAAGGGTCTTCATTGGTAGTAGGACGGTCACCGTTCCGGGTCGGTCTCGGTGACCACCTGTTGAATCAAGCGAGCGGCAGAGGGAAGTGCCTGGTGGAGAGGTTTCAGGCGCTGATGAAGGGCTTCCACCCAGTCGTCGAGGCCTAGCTCTACCGAGTCCCGGTAGCGGCGGATCACGTCCTGACTCACGGCGCGTTCATAATCAGGTGGCAATGACTGCAACGATTCACCGGCAAAGAGTCGGCACAGAATGAGTCCGGAGGCAGCCGCTGCATCGGAGCTTTGGGCTGCCTGACTCCAGAGCGGTAATGCCTCATGGACGTGGCCATTGAGCAGTAGCGTTTCCGCACGTTGCCGTTTCAGAATGGGGTTATCGGGCAGGTGCTTGAGGGCTTCGCCGCTCCAATCCAGAGCGAACTCGAGGGTGTCTTTGTGACGCAGCGAGATGGCTGTGCCCACTTCCCAAACCTTGGGTTGGTTGGCGTTCTTTTGGACGCCTTCATGCAGCAGCGTGAGGGCGGGGATGATTTGTCCGGATTCAGCCTGGAAAGCCGCGAACTCCACCCGCGCTGCCTCGTTGAGCGGGGCGTCTTGGAGCGATTGCTCATAGGCTTTGTTCGCATCGGCGGTGCGTCCGAGCTTTCGCAAGGCATGGGCCAGGCAGTGTCCGGGGGTTCCACCTCGAATGTCTTGGTGGATGGGGGTGAGGGCGGGCTGATTCCTGAGCTTCAGGCATTGCTGAAGGCTTGTCGCGCAGGCTTCCCAACGCTGCAGTGCCGACTCGGCCAAACCCTGGATGAAGTAATGCGATGCGGTGCGATCCTTGGGCAAGATCGCCTGATCGTTGAA
>CAMATE010000164.1 GCA_945861075.1 Akkermansia muciniphila | reverse complement strand
CCAATTGGCCAGTGATGTGGTGGCCCGTCTGGATGTCTCCGACTGTTGCGAGCCCGTGGAAATTGCGGGTCCGGGATTCTTGAATTTCCGCCTGACCCGTGCGGCTTTGGAGAACTGGGTGAACGATGCGGCCACCGGAAAGCCCGTGTTGGTGCCTCAGGCTGCGGCTCGGCGAACGGTGGTTCTCGATTTCTCATCACCCAATGTCGCCAAGCCCATGCACGTGGGTCATATCCGGTCCACGGGCATTGGTGATGCTTTGCAGCGGATGTGGCGACTGCTGGGTCACCGGGTGATCAGCGACAACCACATCGGGGATTGGGGCACGCAGTTCGGCAAATTGCTGGTGGGCTGGAAGGAATTGCTCGATCGGCCGGCCTTGGAGAGCGATCCCATCGCGGAGATGGAGCGGCTTTACAAGACGGTCAACGCCCAGTGCGATGCCGATCCGGCCCGTCTGGAATTGGCCCGTCAAGAATTGGTGCGGTTGCAGGCCGGCGATGCCGAGAACCTGGCGATCTGGAAAGAGATGATCCGGCTTTCTCAAGTCCAGTTCGACACGCTCTATGGGCGCATGGGCACCCGCTTCGACCACACCTTGGGTGAGAGTTTTTACAACCCGGAGTTGGCCCCAGTGGTGGAGGCACTTTTGGCTTCAGGCATTGCCCGATCCAGCGACGGAGCCGTGGCGGTCTTCAGTGACCGGTCGTTGCCGCCGAAGGACGATCCGTTCTTGGTGAGTCGGGATGGCGAATGGGTCGATGTGCCCGCGCTCATTCGTAAGAGTGACGGTGGGTTCAACTACATGACGACCGACTTGGCCACGGTCGACTACCGCATTCGGATCTGGGCTCCGGACGAAATCCTCTACGTGGTGGATGATCGCCAATCGGGCCATTTTCGGGGGCTATTCCATGTGTTTGCCCGCTGGCAGCCGGAGGCCTATTCCAAGACCCAACTGCGCCACATCGGCTTCGGGAAAATCCTGGGTGAAGACGGCAAGCCCTTCAAAACCCGCTCAGGCGATACCGTTCGACTGGCGGACCTTCTCGACGAAGCCGAAGAACGTGCACTGCAGGTAGTGACTGAAAAGCGTCCGGAGTTGCCGGAGACCGAGCGTCGTGAAATCGCCCGCATCGTGGGCATCGGAGCCGTGAAGTGGCAGGACTTGTTGCCCAATCGGCAGAGCGACTACGTGTTCTCCTGGGACAAGATGCTGGCACTGCAGGGCAACACCGCGCCGTACGTGCAGTATCAGTACACCCGGGCGTCCAAGGTGGTGCGCGACTCCGGTGCGCCAACGGCGGCTCAGCCGATTGTTTTGACCGAGGCGGCTGAAGTCGCATTGGCCAAGCACTTGATGAATCTGGGTTTCACCCTCCAAGCGGCCGCCGAGGAATGCCGGCCCAATTACTTGTGCAATTACCTGCACGAGTTGGCGGGCCTCTACAGCAGTTTCTACGAGGCTTGTCCGGTGCTGAAGGCCGAAGAACCCGCCCGCTCGACTCGCTTGGCGATGTGCCGTCTGAGTGCCCAAGTCTTGAAGTTGGGACTGGAAACCTTGGGCATCGAGGTGACCGAGAAGATGTGAGTCAGGCCGGTCGCGGTGGGTGGGATTGCGCTCAAACCGCTCCAGTGTGCCAGATTCTCTGGCTGCACTGCTTCCCAATGCGCATCAACCCCGCGGGTTGTTCCTCAAATGCTCGCGGATTTCGGTGAGGAATTCGGCGCCGTAATCGCGCAGCTTGCGGTCACCGACACCGGAGATCGTGAGGAATTCTTCGTCGGTCGTCGGCAGTTCGCGCGCCATGAGTCGCAGTGAATTGTCGCCGAAGACGATGTAGGGCGGCACGCCCAGGCTGTCGGCCAGCGATTTGCGCAGGAGGCGCAGTTTCTCGAAGAGCAGTTCGTCGCAGTCGATGTCTCCGACCCGCTCGGCCTTCGGACGCGAGCGTTCCATCGGCTTGGTGAGGGTGACGGTGCGTCGATCTTTGAGGGCCGTCATGCCGTCGGGCGTGATCTCGAGGACGCTGAACTGTTCGGAGGTTTGTCGAAGGTATCCCAAGCGCACCAATTCCCGCCCGATGGAGGCCCATTCATTGCGGCTCAAATCCGAACCGATGCCGTAAGTGCTGAGCTTGTCGTGTCCCCACTGGATCACCTTTTCCGACTCGCTGCCGGTGAGCACGGCGATGACATGGTTGAACCCGGTGCCGAAGCCGCTCTTCTGCCGGATGCGGAACACGCAGCTCAGGAACTTCTGCGCCGCTAACGTGCCGTCCCAGGTGGAACGCGGGCTCAGGCAGTTGTCGCACGTGCCGCAGTTGGGTTGCGGGTAGACCTCACCGAAGTACCCGAGCAACGAGGCCCGCCGGCACTCGGAACTGTCGGCGTAGTGGCTGATTTGCTGGAGTTGTTCACGCGCGATGCGCTGCTCTTCCAGATCAGTTTTCTCGGCGATGAAGGCCGTCTGCTTGGCGACATCGCCGGGGCTGTAAAGCAGCAGGCATTCTCCGGGGAGACCGTCCCGCCCGGCCCGGCCGGTCTCCTGATAATAGCCTTCGATGTTCTTCGGCAAGTCGTGGTGAATGACGAAGCGGACATTGGGTTTGTTGATGCCCATGCCGAAGGCGATGGTCGCACACACCACCCGGACCTCGTCTTTCAAGAACGCATCCTGATTGGCCGAACGTTCCTTGGCGGACAACCCTGCGTGGTAGGGTAGCGACTTGACGCCATCCTGGGCCAGCTTCGCGGACACCGATTCCGCCGAGGCCCTCGAGAAGCAATAAACGATGCCGCATTCTTTCGGGCGGGCCTTCACGAAGTCGAGGATCTGCCGGTACGACTGAGACTTGGGAATCACCCGGTAGGTGAGGTTCGGGCGATTGAAACTCGCCACGTGAATGGACGGATCCCTCAGGCGGAGTTGCCGGATGATGTCGTCCCGCACCCGAGTGGTGGCCGTCGCGGTGAGCGCCATGAAGGGCAGTTCGGTGAACTGCTCCCGGAGCAGGGCCAGTTGCCGGTATTCCGGCCGAAAATCATGCCCCCATTCGCTGATGCAGTGTGCCTCATCGACCGCCACTTGCTGCACGTTCCACTGTCGCAGGGCGTCGAAGAGCGAACCTTCGCCGATCATCAAGCGTTCCGGAGACAAGTAGAGCAGCTTGAACTCGCCTTGGTGCAGTCCTCGCCAACGCGCCTTGCGCTCCTTTTCGGACAACGAGGAGTTGAGGAAGGTGGCCGCCACGCCATTGGCCTGAAGTTGATCCACCTGATCCTTCATGAGCGCGATGAGCGGTGAGATCACCACGGTCAGTCCCGGTCGGGCCAGGGCGGGCAACTGGAAGCACAGCGACTTGCCGCCGCCAGTGGGCAGCAGAGCGAAGACATCGCGGCCACCCAGGGCATCGCGGATGATTTCCGCCTGATGGGGTCGAAACTCCGTGTAGCCAAAGACCTGCTTGAGCAGCGACAGCAGTTGAGGTTGACCAGTGGAGTAGGACACGAGTGCGATCAGCTTATGAGCAAGTTCCTGGTGCGGCAATGCGGCTGAGGGTCGCCGGTCAGGATTGATTTCAGTGACATCGCATTGCCAGTTGCTCGGAACCGGGGTGTTTTGGCACGTTTTCCATTGCTGATATGTCTTACCAAAAACGGATCTTCGGGACCGACGGTGTCCGCGGTCGGGCCAACATCGAACCGGTGACCGCCGAGACCGCCTTGAAGCTCGGTCGCGCAGCGGCGCATGTGTTTAAGAATCGGAATGGTCAGGCCCGGAACCGGGTGCGCCACCGGATCGTCATTGGCAAGGACACCCGCCTTTCCGGCTACATGCTGGAAAACGCCCTGAGCGCCGGTGTCCTCTCGATGGGTGTCGACGTGGTTTTCATTGGCCCATTGCCGACCCCCGGCGTGGCCTATGTGACCCGCTCGATGCGGGCCGATGCAGGCATTGTCATCACGGCCTCCCACAATCCCTACGACGACAACGGCATCAAGTTCTTCGGCCCCGACGGTTACAAACTCGATGATGAGACCGAGAACCAAATCGAGGAATTGGTCTTCAGTGGGAGCATCGAGGCATTTCGCCCGACGGCCAGCGAGATTGGCAAGGCCGTCCGCGTCGAGGACGCCATCGGTCGCTACGTCGAACAGGCCAAGTCGTCTTTCCCCAAGACCCTGACCCTCGAGGGCATGCGCATCGTGGTCGATTGCGGCCACGGTGCCTCCTACAAGACCACGCCCATGGTGCTGCAGGAATTGGGAGCGGAGGTTATCGCCTTCGGAACCCAACCCAACGGCACCAACATCAATCGCGAGTGCGGTTCGATGTATCCGCAGACTCTGTGCGCCAAGGTGCGGGAATACCGGGCCGATTTGGGTATCGCCCACGACGGAGACGCCGACCGGGTGATCCTTTGTGATGAAGCCGGCAACCTCGTGGACGGCGACGACATCATGGCCATCAGCGCGTTGCAAATGCTGGCCGAAGGCCGATTGGCCAATAAGACCTTGGTGGCCACGGTGATGAGCAACGCGGGGTTGGATGTCGCGATCCGCGCTGCGGGTGGCGAGGTGGTCCGGACAGCGGTGGGCGACAAGAACGTCATCGATTGCATGCTGACCCATGGCTACAACTTTGGTGGCGAACAAAGTGGGCATTTGATTTTCCGGGAGCACAGCAGCACCGGGGATGGTCTGGTGGCCGCGCTGCAAATTCTCAGCGCCATGCAGACGCGTGGTGAGCCGCTCTCCAAATTGGCCCGCTGCTGGACCCGATATCCGCAACTGGTCACGAATGTGCCGGTTCGGGTGAAGACCCCATTCGCTGAGTTGGAAGAAGTTCTGGATTTGGTCAAGCAGGCCGAATCCGAAGTCGAGCCGAAGGGTGGGCGGGTTCTGCTGCGCTACTCCGGCACCGAACCCAAGGCGCGATTGTTGATCGAAGGGCCCGACATGGCGGTCATGGAACGTTGGACCTCCGCCATTTGCGGATCGATTCGCAAGCAGGTCGGTCAGGCTGGTTGAGTGAGGCTTGAGAGTGGTTGGACGGGCCGGACGGGGCGGAAAGGCTTGCGTCGTCCGGTGACTGTGCGCGCCATTGACCCCATGAACGCTTCTCCGGCGGTGTCCGAACAGCGCTTTGTCACGGCGGCTGAAAGCCGGACCGATCTCACGCCGTACACGCTGAACACGTGGCTTTCACGGCCCGACATCGTGCCGTGCGAATCGCTGCTGTTGGTCCGGGCCACCCTCGACGCCGGGCGTTGCCACGGATTTCACCGGCATCCCACCCGCGAGGAAATCATTTACATCCTTTCGGGTCAGGCCGAGCAGTGGTGTGGACGCGAGCATCGTATCCTCAAAGCCGGCGAGATGGTGCTGATCCCCAAGAACGAGATCCATGGCACGTACAATCCGTTCCGCGAGCCGGTGATCTTCCTGGCGATGTTGTCGCCGGTGGAGGCCGAGGAACCAGGAACCGTCAACGAGTGGGACCACGAACCTTGGGCCAGTCTCCGGCAAAGCCTGGGTTTGCCCGAGTGCCGCTGAAGCCCGCCTGATCCTGTACGATTCCCATGGTCGAAATCCTGCCACCGGCGCTGCTGGCCTTGCTGCGGAACACTCCGGGGCTTGAGCGTTCGTACTTGGTGGGCGGTTGCGTGCGGGACTGGTTGCTGGGGGTTCCGGTCGCTGACTTCGACCTCGAGGTGTATGGCCTCTCGTATCCGGAGTTGGCGACCGTGTTGTCCCGACACGGCCGGGCCGATTCGGTGGGCAAGTCGTTCGGTGTGGTGAAGCTCACCCATTCGAGCGGAGCGGTCTGGGATTTCTCGGTGCCGCGGCGGGATTCGAAACGCGGGCCGGGACACAAGGGCTTCGACATTGAGTTCGACCCCGAACTGAGTCCGCTGGAGGCCTCCGCCCGTCGCGACTTCACCATCAACTCGATGCTCTGGGATCCCCGGAGCGGAGAGGTGATCGATCCCCATGGCGGGCGTTCCGATCTCCAGGCCCGCATCCTGAGGCACACGAGCACCGCGTTTCCTGAAGACCCGTTGCGGGTGTTGCGTGGCATGCAGTTTGCCGGTCGGTTTCGTTTGCACGCCGCTCCGGAGACGCTCGAGCTGTGCCGGTCCATTCGTTCGTGTTTCGCGGAACTGGCCGGCGAACGGGTGCGCGAGGAGTGGCTCAAGTGGGCCACCCGGTCCGTGCAGCCGTCGCTGGGGTTGGCCTTTTTGAAAGGCAGCGGATGGCTGGACCTCCTACCCGAATTGGCCGCAATCGTCGGCGTGCCGCAGGATCCCGAATGGCATCCCGAGGGCGATGTCTGGACCCACACGCTGCATGCGGTGGACGCCCTGGTGGCCTCACCGCAATGGCCCGCCATGGCGGCGGAAGAGCGGTGCGTGCTCATGATGTCGGTGCTGCTTCACGATTTGGGCAAAGCAACGTGCACCCGCACGGAGTTCAAAGGCGGGCGGAATCGCATTGTCTCGCCGGGCCATGAGGCGGCCGGAGGCGATTCGGCGTCGGGTTTCCTGCGTCGGGTGGGATTCCAGGAGTCTTGGGTGGAACGGGTGGTGCCGTTGGTGGTCAACCACATGGTTCATTCGGAGGATCCGTCGGCCCGGATGGTGCGCCGATTGTCGGTGAGGCTCCGTCCCTCGACCATCGATGAACTTTGCGCCGTAATGACCGCCGACGCCTCGGGGCGTCCGCCTCGACCCCGGGGAGAGCCGGTTTCAGTCCAGAAACTCCGACAAGCCGCGGCGGACCTTCAGCTCCAAGCTTCGGTTCCGGCAGCCTTGTTGCAGGGGCGGCACTTGTTGTCCCAGGGGTGGACCGCTGGCCCGCAGTTGGGTGCTCTCCTGAAGGCGGCCTATTCGGCGCAATTGGACGGTGAGTTCAGTGATCTCGATGGAGCCATGAAGTGGGTGTCGGAGCGGGCTTGGAATGGTGAATCTTCCGATTGAGAGCGCTGGTGCGGGTTCGGAGGACTGCCGTGGTAGAAATCAAGCCCAGAGCTTTTCCGTGAGAACTCGGTAGAGTTCTCGAGAATCCCCGAGATGGCTTTGAGAGTGGTTGGTCATCCAACTGTATCCAGAACCATACGCGGGACCATTGGCGACCACGGCGTCGGAGCGGCAGCTCTGCAACTGTGCTCGGGCGCGTTGCAGAACCTCGTCGCGGGAGCCATCCACTTCGTATTTCCAGCCCGTGATCCAGGCCTTGGGATAGAGGTCGCGCAATTGCGCCAAAATCTTCGGCGTGGGTCGGAGTTCGGCCAGCAACACGCCGTCGCGTGTGGAGTGCTTGCCAGAATGCACCGGGACAAGGCCGCCATCGGAATCTCGACGGAACACCGTGCCCACCTGGAAGTCACCGACCGCAGCCGCATGGAAGATGGCCACGGGCTCCTGGGTGGCATGGGCTTGAAAGCGTTCCAAGAGGTCTCCGGCGGTGGCGAAGGCCTCGGTGGTGACGGCATGGAGCGCAGGCGCGGCCGTGGCGGTCCGGCTGCGCAGCAGGAGGACGCCGTGCCCGGCGCACGCCAGGTGGTTCGCCAGCTCGGTCCCGAGGGTGCCAGTGGAGTGGTTGGTTAACCGACGCACCGAGTCCAGAGGTTCCACGGTCGGGCCCGCTGTCACGAGGCAACGCATAGAGTCAGACGGTAGGCGGTATTGATGCCGGATGCCACGTTGGCGTTGAGTTCAACGGAACCCCAAGCGGGCCGCGGGCATCGGGAGCACGGTCACAACGCCCGTCGCAGGTGACCGGCGTAGCCGGTCATCTCCACGAAGGCGCGGCCGATTTCTTTGCCTTGGGCGTCGAGAACGCGGCAGGCGCCTTCCCAGTAGGGCACGCCGGCGATGCCGCCGGAGAGTTCTTGGTCGGCGCAGAGGGGTTCGATGCGCAGGGTGGGCCCGGGGCGGCCATCGGGCTCGGGCACGGTGAGCAGGACGGTCGCCGGATAGGTGCCGCC
>CAMATE010000163.1 GCA_945861075.1 Akkermansia muciniphila | reverse complement strand
GCCAAACCGACCCGGCACTGGTTGGCGAGCAATTCGCCCACAGTCCGGATACGACGGCTTCCCAAGTGATCGATATCGTCAACGCTCCCCTGACCCTTCTTCAGGCGCAGCAGGTACTTGGTCGCTTCCAGCAGGTCACGCCCGCGGAGGATGCGATCCTCACCGTTGTCCTTGAAGTTGAGCTTCTGGTTGATCTTGTAGCGACCCACCCGACCGAGATCGTAGCGCTTGGCATCGAAGAACAAGCGCTTGATGAGGGCCTTGGCGTTGGCCGCAGTGGGAGGATCCCCAGGCCGGAGACGACGGTAAATATCCTTGAGGGCCTCTTCCGCGTTCTTGGTCGGGTCCTTCTTGAGGCACTTGATGATGATGCCGTCGTCCACCGAAGTATCGACGACGCGAATCTTGGAAACCCCGAGGTCGGCGATCTGACGCACGACGGCCTTGGACAGCGGCTCAAAGGCGCGCGCCACAACGATACCGCGATCGACGTCCAGAGCGTCCTCGACGAGGACCATGTTCTGGATTTCTTCGATCTTCTCGGCGTCCTTCACGGCGACGTCCTTGATCGAATAGAACAGCTTCAGGATGTCACCATCGCTGCCGAGCTTGTCCGGCGAGGTCTTCGGATCGGCATCCAGCTTGGCCTCGGCCAAGGTGAACAACGCGCGGAAGAAGGTGGTGGTCAGGAACTTACGACGGCGCTTCTTGCGGTCGAGGTAGACATACAGCAGGTCGCTGGTGTCGAATTGGGCCTCATACCAAGAACCCCGATCCGGGATAATCCGGAAGCTATGGAGCGTCTTGCCATTCGGATGCTGGGTCGTCTCGAAAGCCAGACCGGGTGAGCGGTGCAATTGGCTGACGATGACGCGCTCGGCTCCGTTGATGACGAACGTGCCCTGGGGGGTCATGAGCGGAATTTCGCCCATGAACACCTTCTCCTCCTTGGTCCCCTTCTCCTCTTTGAGGAGGAAGGTGACATACAGCGGAGCTCCGAAGGTCAAACCCTCACGGAGACACTCCAACCAGTCGATCTTCGGCTCCTGAATGTCGTAGGAGTGGAAGTCTAGAACGGTCTTGCCGTCGTAGCTTTCGATCGGAAAAACCTCGGTGAAGACCGCCTGCAACCCGAGATTCCTGCGTTTGGACGCGGACAGGTTGGACTGAAGGAACTCGCGATACGAATCGAGTTGGATCTCGATCAGGTTGGGGGGGGCGATGACTTCCTTGATCTTGCCGAAATTAATTCGTTCGGATTGTTTCGTTGCCATTGCGACCTCGTGACTCGGGGATTTCTGCGGCACCTGCCTTGAGACTGTTTTCGCCGTAAAATACAATACGACGAGATCCGGTGAAGGCTCTTTCGACTTCTCCGGAACTCGTCCTACTGAAACGCTATTTCAAGCCGTACAAAACTGGTGACCTATGCCTTTGGTTGACCGAAAACTAACACTTTTGAAGCCACTTTGCCCGATTTAGCCCTCGAGTTCATTGGAACCCAAGTATTGAAATCTAGCTTGTGGTGAAGAAAACAGAACCGTGCGCCGGATGCCCTTACGGTAACACCCGACGCACGGCTTGCAAAATTACTTCAGCTCAACCTTACCACCAGCCTCTTCGATCTTCTTGGCGGCGGCATCGGCATCAGCCTTGTTGGCGCCCTCGAGCAGCAACTTGGGAGCTCCCTCGACCAGGGTCTTCGCTTCAGCCAGACCGAGACCGGCCTTGACCTCACGGACAACCTTGATCACACCGATCTTCTTGTCGGCGGGAACGGAAGCGAGCCACACATCGAAGGTGGTCTTGGCTTCAGCAGCAGGAGCAGCAGCTCCACCGCCAGCAGGAGCGGCGGCGGCAACAGCCACAGGAGCGGCGGCGGTCACACCCCACTTGGTCTCAAGAGCCTTCACCAGTTCGGCGGCTTCGAGGACGGTGAGCTTGCTGAGTTCTTCGACGATATTGTTAATGTCTGCCATGGTATTTCTTGTGTTTCGTCTCGTCGCCGGAGTGGCCACCCCGAATTAGTCCACTGCCTGTGGACCGACGATTTACTATTGTTTCTTTGGAATCCGTCCGAGCACCTTGCCCGAACGAAAAGGGTGAAATCAGAATTTCCGAATGGTAACGACTAGGCCGATTTCTCGGAATAGGCGCCGATAACGCGGGCAACCTGAGTTCCCGGAGTGTTGATAAGAGCCGCCAGCTTCTGGGCCGGAGCCTGCAACAGTCCGAGGATCTTGCCTTGAATCTCCGGCAGAGGCGGGAGATCGGCGATGGCTCGCACTTCGTCGGCCGACAGGGGCTTGTTGCCCAAGACACCGAACTGGAGCTTGGGCTTGTCGAACTCGGCCTGGAAGGTCTTGATGACCTTCGCCACAGCGGCGATGTCCTTGTTGCCCGTAACAGCGGCCACCTGACCGGACAGCATACCGGACAAGTCAGCCAAACCGGCTTCCTTGGCAGCGATGCTGAAAATGGTGTTCTTCACCACGTGAACTTCGCCACCGGCCTTGACGAGCCGCTTGCGGAGTTCCGTGAACTTCTGGACGGTCAGACCTTTGTAGTCGACGACCAGGAAAAACGGAGAGGCGTTGAGGCGGGCCACATATTCCGCCGAGATGAGCTTCTTTTCTGCGCGCATGGTAGTTGCAGTAAGGGAAGTTGAGGTTAGGCGGAGACGAATTCCTTGAGTTCCACAGAAACGGGAGGGCTCATGGTCAGCGACAACGTGACGCTGCGGACATAAACACCTTTAACGCTCGAAGGACGGGCGCGATAGACGGCCTCAACCACGGTACGAGCATTCTCTGCGATTTGGAGCGGGGTGAAGCTGGCCTTGCCCACGGGAACGTGGATGTTGCCGGCCTTGTCGACCTTGAACTCAACGCGACCTGCCTTGACTTCGCGAACCGCCTTGCCGGTGTCGTCGGTCACGGTGCCGGTCTTGGGGTTCGGCATCAAACCGCGAGGTCCGAGAACCTTACCGAGCTTACGCACTTCGGTCATGGCTTCGGGGGTGGCGATGGCGACATCGAAGTCAGTCCAACCATCGACGCACTTCTTGATCATGTCTTCGAAACCGACATGCTCGGCACCGGCAGCGAGGGCTGCTTCGGCCGGAGCACCCGGCTTGGTGAAGACCAACACGCGAACCGTCTTGCCGGCGCCATGGGGCAGCGGAGTGGTTCCGCGGACCATCTGGTCGGACTGCTTCGGATCCACTCCGAGGCGGAATGCCAGATCAATGGTCTCATTGAACTTGGCTTTCGGGAACTTGGCGAGGACCTCAACGGCGTTGTCGAGGGGGTAGGCCTTGTTGGAGTCCACGAGGGACAGGGCCTTTTTGTAGCGTTTGCTAGGCATTTTGATTGCGGTGCATGCGGACCGAAGTCCTCCCGCGTTAGTGTTTTTCCCCGAAGCAAAACGTATTTTGCCGACGAGGAGTTGTCTTTCTATCGGAGTAGGGCCACCTCCGTCAAAATAATTTCCGCGCCAACGGCATCTTTCTTTTCCATGATGATCCCATGGATTGGTTGTCAGGCTCAGGATTGATCTGGATCGAGGGGCGGTTTCTCGGCATCGAGTGGCATGTCTGGAAGCTGGTGGGCTGGGTGGGTAACGCCGTTTTTTTCAGCCGATTCCTCGTGCAGTGGTATGCCACCGAGCGCCAACGGCGGGTGGTTGTCCCGCAGGCCTTCTGGTGGTTGAGCCTCGTGGGTTCGCTGATCTTGCTCAGCTATGCCATTCAGCGACGAGACAGCGTGTTCATCGCGGGGCAAGCTTTCTCGTGGATTCCCTATCTCCGCAATTTGTGGATCCACCGCAAAACGAAGTCATCACAGCGCACCTGCCCCTCCTGCGACCGGATCAACCCGGCTCACTACCGATATTGCCCGGGATGCGGTAGCGTTCAGGCGGACCCCACGGGCGACGGATCAGTCCTTTCCAAGGGCTGCTGACGAATCGCACAACGGCCTCATGGGAACCGGAGCGGCCAACTCGGGCGCTTCCGGATATTCGAAGACCTTCCCCTCAAAGTTGCGCAAGATCACCTTGGTGGCGGATTTGCGCAAAATGTAGCCGGGATTGACCGGAATTTTGCCACCGCCGCCCGGCGCGTCGATGACGTACTGCGGCACAGCATACCCCGTCGTGTGCCCCCTCAAGGAGTCCATGATTTCCAAGCCCCGTGACACCGTGGAACGCAAGTGGGCACTGCCCGCGATGAGGTCGCACTGGTAGATGTAATACGGACGAACCCGGCAGAGCAGGAGCTTCTGCACCAAGGCCTTCATGACCACCGGTTCATCGTTCACATGACGGAGCAGCACCGACTGGTTGCCCAGGGGGATCCCCGCATCCGCCAGTCGACCCAGGGCCTCTCGGACTTCGGTGGTCAACTCGCGGGGGTGGTTGGTGTGAACACTGACAAAGAGCGGATGGAACTGCCGGAGCATGGCACACAACTCCGGGGTGATACGCTGAGGCAGGAAAATGGGAACCCGGCTCCCGATCCGCAGGAACTCAATATGGGGAATGGTCCTCAAACGCCCCAGCAAGTACTCCAGTTTCTCGTCATTGAAGAGCAGCGGATCTCCGCCGCTGAGCAGCACATCCCGGATCTCCGGATGCTCGGCGATGTAGGCGATTTGGCGATCGAACTCGGGATGGAAATCATAGCCGCTCGCGTTGCTCACCAATCGGGAACGGGTGCAGTAACGGCAGTAGGCCGCGCACCGATCAGTCACCAGAAAGAGCACCCGGTCGGGATAGCGGTGCACCAAACCCGGCACCGGCGAATGATCGTCTTCGCCCACCGGGTCCAAGGTTTCCCAAGGAGCGGTGTTGGTTTCTTCCACTCGGGGGATGACCTGACGGCGGATCGGGCAAAAATCGTCGGAGGCGTCGATGAGATTGAAAAACGACGGAGTGATGGCCAGGGCCAGTTTAGACTCCCCGGCCAGCAGCACTCCGGCCCGCTCTTCGCGAGTCATGCTCGGCAACAGTCGCTCCAACTGCTCAATCCGCGTCACGCGATTCTTGAGCTGCCACTTCCAATCGTTCCACTCGGCATCGGGCACGGATGCCCAACTCCCCTTCCCTGCGGATTGAAACACCTTCAGCGCGGCCAACCGTTCCTGATCTTCAGATGAACCTTCTTGAGGGGGGAGGGGTGACTCCATGTCGGCGGCAAGCTAGGAGGGGTCTTCGGAGAGTCAAGGACATGAACGCGGTTCCAGCGTCAGTCGCCCACCCGCCTGCAGCCGATGATAGGGCTGCTGTAGGGCCTGGCATCGGGCTTCAAACTCCGCAGGCGAAGCCGTATTGAACTCAAATAGTTCATAATGGCACGGGACAACGGCCTGAATTCCCGACTGATGGGCCAGCGTGGCGGCCTCGTGGCCCCAGAGGTTGCCAGCCACCCGACGCTCGGGCGATCGGCCATTGATGGGCAAGAAGGCCAAATCAATTCGAGCCTCACGCAAGCGATCTTCCAGGCCCGGAAACAGGATGGTGTCGCCCGAGTGGTACACGGTCCAGGAGCCCACCCGGATGAGGAAACCCAGACAGGACAATCGCCCCAGCGGATCGCAGTCCAGCGTTTCATGGGCCGCCGGTACCGCTTGAATTTGAAAAGCACCCAGGGTCACCGCGGGCAATGCTTCGGGTCCAACGGAACGACCCGCCGACGCAGCATCCAGCCCGATCAGGGATTCCTGGGGCAAACCGGAACGGGCCGCCGCCAAACTTCGAATGGCCTCAGGAAAAACCAAGTGCAAACCCGGGTTGGACTGGGCCAACGGAAGGAGCGTTTCCGGATCGAGGTGATCGGTGTGAGCATGGCTGGCCGTGACCACGGTGATGCCCGAGAGGCGGGAAGGATCCACCACCCGTTCGGTCATGCGCACATGAGGCTTGTCGGTGGTGGTGTATTTGCGGGTTAGGGAGTCGGACAGGTACGGGTCGAGCAAGAGGCGATGTCCTTGCCACTGCAGCAGAAATCCGCTCTGACCCAACCACCAAACATGCAGCGAATCGGGTGCAGCCTCGGATCCGGCCCGATCCAAATCAGCCAGAAACGCATCGTCCTGCTGGATGGGGCGGATCATCGCAGCTGCCTACTCCCTTTCAGATGACGCGCAGTGAAGCCCATGTTTCAAAGGGTTCGACGCACCAAGTCCACTCCGGCACACATCGCTTGCAATTTGCGTCGGGCGGCCCAGCGGGCGGTCTGACTAAGCCCGCAATCCGGAGCCAAAACCAACCGGTCGGCGGGGACATGCTCCAGGCATCGACGCACGCGCGCGGCGATGTCTTCCGGAGTCTCCACGTAGTAGCTCTTCACATCGACAATGCCGACGGCGACATCCCGTCGCTGGGCCACCTGTCGGATCAACTCCAACTCCGAGAATTCCCGACTGGCCATCTCCACGTGCATTTCGTCGCAGTGCATGTCGAGAAAGGCCGGAAACAGCGGCGCAATTTGCCGCGGTCCAATGGCCCGGGCCTTGTAGTTTCCAAAGCAGAGGTGCATGCAAACCCGGGTCTTGCCCGTCACCGTTTCCACCGTCCGGTTGAAGAGGTCCACAAACCGTCGAACATCCTCCCGGTAGCCATAGCAACTCATGGATGGTTCATCGACGCTGATTTCGCGGCATCCGGCAGCGACGAGCGATTCCAATTCCTGGCGCACCAACGGCAGCAGGGCCTCGGTCAGGGCCCAGCGGTCTGGATAGCCCAGATCGGCGTTGGGCAAGAGGCGTCCCGACAAGGTGTAGGGGCCGGGAATCGAAGCCTTGAGGGTGACCCGACCCGATGCGCCCAATTCGCGGGCCACGCTTTCCAGGCGACGGTATTCCTCCACTGCCCCGAGTCCACGGGGTGCCTGCAATGGGGCGACCACCGCGTGGCGACCCCGTTGGTCATGGGCGGGCGGCCCCCACCGACGGGGAGAGGCCGACTCGAGGTCGATCCCTTGAAGGTAGCCGTAGAAACTCAAATTGAAGTCCAACCGGGTTTGCTCGCCATCGGTGATGACGTCCAAGCCGGCTGCCAGTTGATCCTTCACGGCACAGGTCACCGCATCGGATTGAAGCTCTGCGCGGTCTTCGGAACCAAAGCGCTCGAGGTGTTGGGAGGCATGCTCCAGCCAGGCCGGAAACGGGTAACTGCCTATGACCGAGGTTCGCAATGGGCACTGATTCATGGGAGCAGACGATGGAAGGCCGTGGGCCGGTCGGATTTTTAGACGGGCTCAGTCGAAGATGACCGTCCGGTTGCCCGCCAGGAAAACACGGTCTTCAAAGACCAACCGGAGGGCTTGCGCCAAAGCAAATTGCTCCACATCTCGCCCGGCCCGGACAAGGTCTTCAGCAGCATGGGTGTGGTCCACCGGGATGACTTGCTGCACCAGAATGGGTCCGGCATCCAAATCATCAGTCACGAGGTGGGCCGTGGCTCCGATGACCTTCACCCCACGCTGAAAGGCCTGATGGTAAGGCTTGGCTCCGATGAAGGCCGGAAGGAAGGAGTGGTGAATATTGATGATCCGGGACGGGTACTGACGGACAAACTCCGACGACAGCACCCTCATGTATTTGGCCAGCACGAGAAACTCGGGCTGTATCTCGTCGAGAATGCGGCGCACGGCTGCCTCATGAGGCCCACGCTCCAATCCCTCGGCAGGAACGTAATGGAACGGCACGTCGAACTTTCGGACCAGATCGCCGAGCACCGTGTGGTTGCTGATCACCGCCTCGATCCGGGCATTGATGCCTCCAAATTGGTGACGAATGAGGAGGTCTCCCAAACAGTGATGCTCGCGGGAAGCCAGCACGACGATCCGCTTGGGTCCCGACTGGGCCAAACGGACCACAGCACCCGGTGGCAGGGAGGATTGAGTCTCCGCCACGAGCTGCTGGCCCGCGTCGGAGTTTTCAAGTCCATCGAACTCGGTGCGCATGAAGAAGCGCCCCGACGCGGCATCCACAAACTCCTGATTGCCGACGACATTGCAGCCATGGCGCAGCAGCACGCCACTAATGGCGTGCACCAA
>CAMATE010000162.1 GCA_945861075.1 Akkermansia muciniphila | reverse complement strand
ACGAAGACCAAAGCCCTACCAACTGCTTAGTTGCCACCGACGGCATTTCCGAGAAATCCGCCACCAGAACCGCTATCGCAAGCCCACTTCACCTCAAAACACCCCAAAAACATTGGTCGCTATCTAACTGCCATTCGGGACCGACCCCGCAGCCCGTGGAGTCGGTTGGAGTGTTTCCGTTGGCGGTGGTTGCGACGGTTCGCTTCAATGGCTGGCATGTTCTCCCGAGGTTGGTGTGTGGTGGTGGCGCTGTTGCTCGTTCTGGTCCCTGACCGACGGGCACGGGGTGCCACGACCACGGCGGTGCGACCCAACATCGTGTTCCTCTTCGCCGATGATCAACGGGCGGACACGATCGGCGCCTGGGGCAATGCCCACATCCGCACGCCGCATCTGGACCGTCTGGTGGCGCGGGGTTTCAGTTTTCGGGGCAACTACTGCTTCGGAGGCAACAGCGGAGCGGTGTGCGTTCCGAGTCGGGCCATGCTCATGAGTGGGCGCACTTGGTTTGGTCTGCCCCACTCGCTGCAAGGTACCCTCACGTTTCCGGAACACCTGCGTCGGCAGGGTTACGAGACTTTCGGCACCGGCAAGTGGCACAATGGCGAGGCGTCCTTCCTGCGCAGCTTCGAGCGAGGGCGATCTATTCACTTCGGCGGAATGGATGACCATACCCGGACCGCCGTCCAAGACCTCCAGCCGGACGGGAAATTCACCCGCCGTCAGCCGGCCCCTAAGTTCTCCAGTGAGCAGTTCG
The DNA here is from genome assembly GCA_945861075.1 of Akkermansia muciniphila. Lineage (GTDB taxonomy): Bacteria > Verrucomicrobiota > Verrucomicrobiia > Limisphaerales > UBA9464 > SXXZ01. Next base: position 7,354 of record CAMATE010000162.1, on the reverse strand, counting down.
CCGACGAGGCCATCGATTTCCTCCGACGCCCGGCCGGTGGGCAGCCCTTCTTGGCGTATGTGGCCTTCACCGCGCCGCATGATCCGCGCAATCCGCCCGAGGCGTGGCGGGTGACTGATCCGTCCAAGCGTCCACCTTTGCCGCGCAATTACCTCCCACAGCACCCCTTCGACAACGGCGAGTTGATCTTGCGCGACGAGAACTTGCTGCCGTGGCCGCGCCCGCCGGAACAGGTGCGCGATCAATTGGGAGAATATTACGGACTCATCGAGCACTTGGATTCGCAAATTGGCCGGGTCTTGGACGCCCTCGCGAAATCCCCCCATGCGACCAACACGGTCGTCGTCTACGCGGCCGATCACGGCCTCGCCCTCGGCAGCCATGGGTTGCTGGGCAAGCAAAGCGTTTATGAACACAGCATGCGATGCCCGCTCATCATCGCCGGACCGAGCATTCCGGCTGGCGGCACCACGGCGGCCTTCACCTACCTCTTCGACTTGTTCCCGACGCTCTGCAGCCTCACTGGGGCTCCGGTGCCGTCTGGGTTGGCCGGATCGGACCTCCGCCCGCTGTGGACCGGCGAGGCGAAGCGCATCCGCGACTCGGTCTTCCTGCCTTATCAGGGACTGATGCGTTCCGTTCGCGATGAACGGTGGAAGCTCATTTGCTATCCGCCGGTGAATCATCGCCAACTCTTCGACCTCGCCCACGATCCCGACGAGCGGGTGGATGTGTCGGGCGATCCCGACAACGCTCCGGTTGTGGCCCGGCTCCTCGCCAAGATGGCCGAGTGGCAAACGCGGGTCGGAGACACCCAGCCGCTCACCGTGCCGAATCCCAAACCGCTCATCCGGGATCTCACCGGTCACCCTCGAAAGCCCGACGACTGGCAACCCCGTTGGATCGTTGAGAAATACTTCTGACCATCCGAAGAACCTCCACCGGCCAGTGAGGGTCAGGTGGGGGTGAGGTGAGGGTCAGGTGAGGGTGAGGCTTGCCGATTGGGCGAGGGCTCAGCACCGTTGGGGGCGTGACTCTTGAAGATTCTCTGGGGGACATCCTCCGCAAGGCCCGCACGTCGACCCACACCGAAGCAGTCGCCGCTGCGCAGGCGGCTGGGTTGTCGGTGTCGGACTATGAGCGTATGGAAGAAAGTGGGAAGCCGGCCGCCGGTTGTCGTTTTAATGAACTCGGAGCCAAGCTCTCGCTCGATGGAGCCAAGCTCAAGCGGATCGCCGAGGGTTGGCTGCCGAAGCCCGTGGCCACCAACGGTTGGTGCGAGTTGCGCGTGATCACCACTCAGGGCGAGGGCATGGCGGTTCATGCCTATCTGGTTTGGGACGAGGTCACCCGCGAGGCCGCCGTTTTCGACACCGGCTTCGATGCGGCCCCCATTCTGGCGCTCGTCGACGAACACGGCCTCCAGCTCAAGCACATCTTCATCACCCATTCGCACGGGGATCATGTGGCCGGACTGGCCGGTCTTCGGGAACGCTTCCCCAAGGCCCGAATTCACACCAATTCGAAGAACGCCCCGGTGGAGCAGCGCATCCGTGCCAACGACTTCATCATGCTGGGCAGCCTGCGGGTCACCAATCGCGACACGCCCGGTCACGCCGAAGATGGAGTCACCTACATCGTGGGCAATTGGCCCGAAGACGCGCCGCACGTGGCCATCGTGGGAGATGCCCTCTTCGCCGGATCCATGGGTGGGGCTCGGGATCAGCTGGAGTTGGCCCGTTCGAAAGTCCGTGAACAAATTTTCTCACTGCCCGCGGCCACGCTAGTGTGTCCGGGTCACGGTCCGCTCACGACCGTGGAAGAGGAGAAAGCCAACAACCCCTGGTTCCCATGAATGCGTACTACGGTCGGATTTCAAAGTGTCTGCGGGTGATGATGCCTCTGGCGGCGTCCCTCATGGTGACCGTCGCTCAGGCTGCCGAAGACAAACCGACTGTTCCCGCGAATCCCTCGGGGCGATCCGCTGTCGATATCGCGCCCACGGGTTCTGCGCGGTCCGACCGACAAACTGTCCTGCTCGTGCGGGCCTCGCCAGTTCCCTTGGGCGACAACTCGGTGACTTCTGTCAGTTCTCAAGAAGCCCAGCAGGAATTGAAGGCCATCGAATCCGGTCTCTTCCGGCGGTCCCTCGTCGAGCCCAAGGTGCTCTCCGTGCCGGAGCAGGGCGGATGGGTGCGCGGTTTCTTCAAGGAACCGAAGGCCTCGAAACTCTGGTCCTTCTTCAATCCGAAGGCTCCCCTCGACAGCGAAACCGACTTGATGCGGTCAGCCCGAATCTTCGGGATCCGCGGCGATGCCCCCTTGCCTACATCCATGCAAGATCCGATTCGTGTCGAGCCCGTGGGCATCCGATTCTGGCAGATCAGCAAGTGAGCGAGCCTTCAATTTAGTGCATTCTCTGGGTCATGGGTTGAGTGACGCCGTAGGTTCGAAGTTCGAGAATGGGTGATTGCAGTCGGTGACCGTGGGGGCTCGGAAAATCTTCGGTCGGCCCGTTGATTTCCCGTCGGGCTTCCCGACATTGGTCGCTCATGACACCCCCGTCTTCCGATACGGCCCCGCCCCTTCTGGCGGCCTTGACCGCGTGGTCGGAACGGCAGGCGGTGGACTGGGGATTGGCCCTGATCAGTCAAGGGATCCCTGCGGTGATCGACCGCGAAGAGGTTCCAACTAGGCAATGCGGTGGGGCTCCAGAAATAGCCTCTGAAAGAACCTCAGAAGATTCGATCGAAGGCGACGTGGGTCATCCGCCAAATCCACCTCATCCAAGTCTATCACCACAGGGTGTTCGCCGTGACCGATGGCTATTGAGGGTCGAGCCCGATGCACTGGACCGGGCGCGGGCCGTGGTTCTGGAATATCGCCGTGAGAACCGCCGCTTTGCCTGGCACCGAACCGCCGTCGCGGCTCGTCCCTTGTCTTGGAATCCAACTGCGCTGTCCTGGATCCTGGTATTGATCGCGCTCCATGGGCTGCTGCCGTTGACGCTTCGCTCCGCAGGTTGGATTGAAGTCGCGGCCATTCGTCAGCAGGGACAGTGGTGGCGCCTGTTCACAGCCACTTGGTTGCATGCCGATGTGGTCCATCTGGCGTCGAATGTGGGCACTGGCGCGCTCACCTTGGGATTGGCCATGGGCCGATACGGGCCTGGGACCGCGCTGTGCCTGAGCCTGGTGGCCGGTGCCGCTGCCAATGTCCCCGGGATGCTGCTGCGTGATCCCACCGCGCGGGCCCTTGGAGCTTCGGGTGTGGTGATGGCCGCCCTCGGCCTCCTGGCCGGTCATGCGGTGGTCTGGTGGCGCGTCAGTCGCCATGCCTCCAAGCCGGTGTGGATCAGCCTGGGAGCCGGTGCATTCCTCTTCCTCAGCTTGGGGGTGAACCCGGTCTCGGATGTGTTGGCTCATGCCGGCGGTTTTGTCGGCGGCATCCTGCTCGGAGCTCTGGCCGCCTGGTTTCGTTGGGGGCGTTTTGAGAAGCTCTGGGCCTTGGCTTATGCTGTGTTAGCCGTGGGGCCGTGGCTGTGTGCGTGGGCGGCTCGGAGTCGTTGATGTCCGTTGATGACCGTTCAAGTTCCAAGGGCTCATCCAACGGAATCGTTCCAATTCACCCCTTCGATTTCGGCAATGGGGTCAATCGGCCTTCACGGTCCACCGAGTAGTCGATGCCTCGCCAGTGGACGGTGTTGCCGAAGATGGCGGCCACCCAGACGGCGGCCCCCAGCAAGTCTTTGGCGGCGGCCATGCCGAACACGAAGGAATCCCCACGGCTCGGCCGACCCGGCACGGCCGCGAGCTGTTGGGCCAGGAGCTGCGCCATGAGCGATCGGGCGATGATCAATCCCATGAAGAGTCCGAGCCAGGGTCCGCGTTCCTGAGAGGACAGCGCCGGATGCCACCACACCACGGCCGCGGCCAAAGCGTTCCACAGGGTGCCATTGGCCAGGATGCTGGCGATGTAGGGACCAGGTCGGCAGACGCGGATGGTGCGATTCCAGCGCACTTGATGGCTCCAAATGGTCTTCCACCCAGTGGGGGCATCCAGACACTCGACGACCACCGGAGTGAGTTCGATGCGCCCCCCGGCCGCGGCGATGCGGTGGCCCAGTTGGAAATCATCGGCGAGGTAATCGGCCAAAGCACGGAACCCCCCGATGCCTTCCAGCGCGGAGCGGCGAAGGAGCATGGCGGCACCGAGGGCGAAATCCATCGGAGCCAGCGTCCGCGACTGCAGCACCTGGCTCCAGAAGTCGGCATTCATGGCGGTGGCCTCCCATTCCATGGCGGCGTTGGATGGATTGGCCAACCGATAGAAACTGTGGACCAAGGCCACGCCATCGTCTTGGAGCGGCAGCACCATCTGGGAGAGCAGGTCCGAAGGCGCCAAGACGTCGGCGTCGCTCACCAGCACCAAGTCGTGGGCGATCAGACCCTCGGCCTGCGCCAGTTTGGAGACCTTGGCATTGGCCCCCACGAGTTCCGGAAAAACCAACAACCGGGCGTCGCGATGGGGATGCGCTGCGATGAGGCGTTGCACCAGCGGCACCACGGGATCGTTGGCGTCGGCCACCACGAAGAGGTACTGCAGGGGACCAACATAGTCCTGCGTGAGCCAACTCGTCAGGCAACGTTCCGAGTGATCAGGATCGCAGCCCTTGAGGGGCTTGAGGAGGGTGATGCCTGGGGCGAATCCGGGATTGGGGCTCCGCCGATGCAGCGGAAAACGCTGCGCCGCGATGAACTGCCAGGTGACGATGCCAAAGCTCAGGACGGCCAGAGCCGATGGGATCCCAACGGTCAGTGGCGGCATCATGGTGTCCTGGGTTGCATCCGGGGCGTTTTGCGTGTCGAGGCATCAACGGGCGGCGCTGCCAACGACGTCACTCCAACGGCCGCCGCCGAGGCGCTCGGTCAACCCTTCAACCAATTCGCGCACCAGACCGGGGCCTTCGTACACCAGACCGGAGTACACTTGCACCAGTGAGGCTCCGGCCGTGACTTTTTCCCACGCGTCGGCGGCCGTGAAAATCCCACCCACTCCAATGATGGGCACGGTGCCCCGGGTTTGCCGGTAGAGATGACGCACCACTTCGGTGCTGCGCGCAGCCAAGGGACGTCCGCTCAGCCCCCCGGTTTGTCGGTAGGTCCGCTGGGCCAGGTGATCTTGCTGTTCGGGACGTGCGAGCGTGGTGTTGGTGGCCACCAGTCCGGCGAGTTGGCGGGGTCCGACCAGGCTCACGATTTCATCCAGCGCGTCGAAGGTCAGGTCTGGGGCCACCTTGACCAGCACGGGCTTGGCGGGGCCGCCGCCCGACAATTCCGCGTTCACCGTTTGCATGGCTGCCAGGATCTCATCCAACGCCGCCTTGTCCTGAAGCTGTCGTAAGTTGGGCGTGTTCGGCGAACTCACATTGACCACGAAGAAATCGGCCAAGTGCCACAAGGTGCGGAACGACTGGGCGTATTCGGCGGCGGCTTGATCCAGTGGAGTAATCTTGGATTTTCCTAAATTGATGCCCACGGGATGGGAAGGCCACAGTCCTTGAGTCCGCCAGGTGGCCAAGCGTTCGGCCAACGCGGCCGCGCCACCATTGTTGAAGCCCATGCGGTTGACCAGGGCTCCATCGGGCACGTGCCGGAACATCCGGGGCTGGGGATTGCCCGGCTGTGCGTGGCCGGTCACTCCGCCCAGTTCACTGAAGCCGAACCCCATGGCTTCCCACATCGGCACGGCGACGGCCTGCTTGTCCATGCCGGCGGCCAGTCCCACCGGGTTGGGGAAGCGCAGTCCCATGGCTTCAACCGGCAGAGGGGCTGTCTCGAACAGCGCCTGGGCCAGCTTGCGCGCCCCGGTGACGTAACTCGCTTGGGCCAGCAGCCCCAGGGTCTGGTTGTGGACCGTTTCGGAGTCTTGGGCGAAGAGGAACGGGCGGGCGATGTTGCGATACAGCCAACTCATGTGGCTGCGAGACTGCCCGGAATGCCACCGTTCGGGCAAATGGGGTTTCTGTAGGCGGAGAGGGCGTGTGTGGAAACACAGGGACGCATGGATTCCGACAAAAAGCCGCTTCCTTGAAGCCCGTAGGATTGGCAGCGTCGTTGCGCGCCTCGTTGGATGCGCTCCCACGATTTCAATGCCCTCAACAACCATGACCCAACCATCGCCCCGGCCAGTCCAAGGATCTGGACTGATCCGATCCTTGCCCCTGGGTCGGAAGTTCCACGCGCTGCTGGGCTGGATCAACGGGACTTCTGGTCTGGTGTCCGTGCCCTTTGGCGCAGGCCGATTGGCCCATCCGGCTTCGTGGACCAAAGCCGTCGCCACGCTGCTGGTGGCCGGAGAGCACTTGTTGCCTGAGTTTGGGCTTATTGCTCCGATCCTGCGGTCGCTGAAACAGGGAGCCATCGTGGATGTCGGCGCCAACATCGGCTATTTCCCGCTGCTCATCCGTCGCGAGACGGCATTGCCCATTTTGGGATTCGAGCCACAGCCCTTCCTTCATGAACTGGCTTCAACCAGCGTTGCCGACAGTGGGCTGAAGGACGTCGAGTTGCGCCGTCTGGCTTGTGGTGACGCGCCGGGCGAGGTGCTCTTCCAGAGCGGTCCCAATGGCAACATCGTCTCGGCCGAGGAAGCCGCTGCCGCTGCCGCTGCGCCCACCGCTTCGAGCGAGTCCCCTTCCGGCAACCTCGACGCCGCCGCCGAAACCACCCTCAAGCGCCGGCCCATCATTCCGGTGCCGGTGGTCACGCTCGATACCGAGCTGGCCAAGACACCCGTGTCGCTCATGAAGATCGACTGCGAGGGGTATGAGCTGAAAATCCTTCAGGGAGCCCGCGAGGTCCTTCGTCGCGATCGCCCCGTGCTCCTCATCGAGGTTCATCCGCAGTTCCTGCCTCAGTTCGGTGGCAGTGTGCGTCAGGTGGTCGACTTCTTGTCTCCGATGTATGACCTCGAGGCTTGGGATTTCAGCCCGGACCGTGGGTCGATGGGGTTGTTCCGCAGCCTGACCCGGTATGCGCCGGATCGGGGGCGGCGGTTCCCAGACATGGAAACCATGATCACCGCAGCCGCCACGCCTCCATTGCCCAGTCAGCTTTATCTACTTTGCCAGCCCAAGCGCTGAGCGTGATGCCATGGGAGATTTTCTTCGCCAGTTGTGGCCATTCATCGCCCCGCATCGCGGCCGGTTGGTGGCGGGAGCCCTGTCGGGCCTGATCTACGCGCTGGGAGGCTCCCTGTTGTTGCTGGCGGTGAAGCTGGTCCTGGAAGCCATCTTCCCCACCGAAGGGGCTCGAGATTTGGTTCAATCGCTCGGGAAGCTGCCGGCGCTGCT
>CAMATE010000161.1 GCA_945861075.1 Akkermansia muciniphila | reverse complement strand
TCGCGCTGAACGAAGGACGGCAACTCTTGGGGGAATTGGGATTCAGGGACCGATTGGTAGCCGCTGATGCGCCAATACTCGGCGTCTTCACGGGTCCAGATACGGGAGATGCCCTGATTACGAGAAAGGATCCGCAGCCGTTTCCAAAGGGTGGCGCGGCAGGCGTCGGGGTCGACGGTCAGAAGCCCGCTGGCAGACAAGGCCTCGCTATGCAGGAGTGCTTGGTCGCCCTCGACCAGAAGCCCGATGGCATGGAGGATGTGTCCTTCTGGATCGGTCACCACATGGAATTCCGTCAGGAATTTGCCCAGTTCCAACGCGGGCAAGCCGGCTTCTACCCAGAGACTTTCAAGCTCGCCAAGGTCCTCAATCGTGGCTCGACGGGATTCCAGAGAAACGTGGGCCATGGCGCTAGGATAGGCCGTTGAGGCCGGCTTTCAACGAGCAGTGGGAACGATCAGTTGAAGACGATTCCCAGGCGCAAGTAGGTCGGGACATCCAAATCGACTCCCTTGTGCCGGTTCCGTTCGGTGTTGTCGAAGCGACCGCGCTGCGCGATGTCGAAATTCATCAACATCTGGGAGTCGGGCCTGCGGCGGGAGGGTTTGTTGCGCTGTCCGTTGAGGATGCGCTGCCGCTGCTCCATGTTCAGTTCTGGTGGCGGCGGGATGAGTCGGGAGTCAGTGGTGCTGCGGGTCTCCGGTTCCCGGTTGAAATCCTCGCCATTGAAGGCGGCGGGCCCCAGGCGCGAAGTTCCGGCGTCGGCCTGTTTGGAGATTGGGGCGGTCTCGTTCCGTGCAAAGCCGGATCCCACCAAGGGGTTCGGAGTGGAGGCGGCGGGCCGAGTGGTGATGGCCGTGACATGGAGGTGTCCGGTCAGGGCAGGATCGATGGAGGCACCGACGATGAATTCGGCGGAGGGACAGCGTCCTTGCAGGGCCTCGATCAAACGCTCCACTTCGCCGATTTGAAGGTCGTCGCCTCCAGCCACGCTGATCAGCACCTCTTTGGCCGAAGCCAAGGCCGATCCGGTGTCGAGGAACGGGTGGGTCAACAGTTGCTCGGCGGCCGCATGAGCCCGGTTCTCACCAGTGGCTTGGACCGCGGCGAAGGCACTCTCGGAATGACGGCCTCGGAGCAGGCGTTCGATGTGGGCAAAGTCCAATGGGATGAGGCCGGGTGCATCGAGCAGCCGCCACAGTCCCTGAAGCGTTTGCGCCAGCAGCTCATTGGCGAACTGGTACAACTCGTGGGGGTGGGTGCGATCGTCGTGCATCCGTCGGACCCGCTGATTGGAGATGGCCAAGACCGCATCGGCAGAAACCCGCAGGCGCTCGAGGGATTCCTGAGCATACAGGAGCCGGCGACGCTCGAAGTCAAAGGGAGTCGTGGCGATCACCAGGACGAGTGCGCCGGATTCGCGGGCCGCTCGCGCAATGACCGGGGCGGCTCCGGAGCCGGTCCCGCCGCCGAGGCCGGTGATGACGAAGACCAGTCGGGCCCCCTGGGCGAATTCGCGGATGGAGGACAAGTCGGCCTCGGCGCTGAGTCGGCCGATGTCGGGATCGCCACCAGCGCCCAAGCCGTGGCTTACGGTCAGCCCCAAGGTGATCTTGCGGTCGATCGGTGAAGTGCGCAGGGATTCCGGACTGGTGTCCGCATGGGCGCCTTCCAGAAGGCTTCCGGATCGGGCGCGCAGGCCGCTGAGGATTTGGGCACCCGCGTGGCCGACGGCAATGAAGCGGATCGAGGCATCGTTCATGGAGTGGGGTGGCGAAAGGTTAGCGGAGGAAGGGCAAGACGTCCCGAATGCTGAAGCGGGTGCGAGGTCGGTTGCGCAGACGCATGCCGCCGTAGCGGGCGATGCCAATGGCCGTGGCGAACTCCGGATGGTTCAGTGTGGCGGTATTTCCGGTGATGTTCCGGCAGGTCGCCCGGGTGACGGGTAGGCGGAAGATGCGCTGAGCGAGCACATCAATGCCAGGAATGTGGGAACAACCTCCCGAGAGGAAAACCCCGGCCCGTGCCTCGTCGAGCAGGCAGTTCTCTGCGCAGCGTTCGGCGATCAATTCAAAGAGCTCCTGCAGTCGCACCGACATGATGCGGTGGAGGTGCTCGAGCCCTACCTCGCGTTGGGAGAGACCGACATCGCTATCGCCCAGAGGCACCGATTGGCCTTGGCAGCCTGAGGCGACGACGGCGCTGCCGTTCTCGATCTTGAGCTTCTCGGCCAGACCGATGTTGATCTTCAGCCCGAGTGCGATGTCGTTGCTGACATGGTCGCCGCCAATGGCAAACACCCCGGATTGACGGATGGCTTGCCCTTGCTGGAAGACGAATTCGGTGGCTCCACCGCCGATGTCGATGACCAGTGCACCGTTCTCTTTGTCTTCGGGTGTCAGCACTGCCTGAGCATTGGCGAGGCCATTGAAAACAGGCTGATTGACTTCAATGGAGAGCGATTGGACCAACCGCATCGAACTTTGGATCCGTAGCGAATTGCCGTGGATGACATGCACGTGTGCCTCGACTTTGCGGCCCAGCATTCCGGCCGGATTGTCGGAGACTTCGATGCCATCCACGCAAATGCGCTGGCGGATCGTGTGCAAGATGGTGTGTTCGGCGGGCAGGGTGATGGCCTTGGCGTTGTTGGCGGCATCCGCCACATCTTGTGGAGTGACGAGCCGGTCGTCGGAGGCCACCGGGTGCATGCCGGTGTTGTTGAAGCCCTCGATGTGGCGACCGGTGATTCCCAAAAACAAATTGCGGACCGTGACCTGGGCCTGCTCCTCCGCATTGCCCAGCGCTGCGCGGACATCTTCCTGCGCCTTGGCAGGATCCACGATCTCGCCTTTGCGCACCCCGTGGGATTTGGCCTGACCGATACCCAGCAGGGTGAACTCGCCGCGCTCGTTCTCCTCGCCGATGGCAGCGCAAATCTTCGAGGTTCCGATCTCGAGTCCGACCAGGATGGGGGAGTTCTTAGGCATGGGATCGTCGGGGGATGCGTTTGGGCTTGGGTCGGGAAATGCGTTCCGGGGCTTCGGTGGGGGGTGTGACCGGAGGCCCGTCGTTCCAGCGGATGGGGGAATTTTGTGAGACGCTCAAATCCAGGCTTTGGATCGTTCGCGATTCTTTGAGGTCCTGCAGTTGGCGTAAGATGTCGCTCCATCGCTGGAGTTGGGTTCCGTAGTCACGGGCCGCGAAGGTGACTTCTCCGGAGGCGTCGGTCGTGACCACCAGAACACCGGGCTCGGAAATGGAAACCGAGCGGATGTCCGGCAGGGAACCCGGTGCTGCCGATTCGTAGGTCTTGATGAATTCGAGGGCTCGCAAGGTGTCGGCCTGGGCAGTCGGTCGCTGCGCATGGTAGCCCACCAGAATCGGGAGGGCCGATTCGGCAGCCACTGCCTCGGCAGGCGCGCTGGAAGGTTCAAGCGGCAGGAGGAGGTGCCCGTTTTCATCGAGCAAATACCGGGCCTGAAGACCGTTTTGGGACAACGGTTCGACAGCGACGATGGGGAGCCGCTCCCGAATGCGTATCAACAGGCTGCCCGGGAATTCCACCATGATGCGAGCTGATGCGATGCGCGGATGATGCTGAAGGCGGTCGCGCAATTGGGGGAGATCCACCGACAGAATGTTCCGCCCCAACCGCACGCCGGCCAATCGCCTGACCTCATCCGGGGAGAGTACTCCATCGACTTCGACAATGACCTCCCGAATCGCCAGCGCCGGGATCCGGCTGATCCAGTTTTCCCGAAGCCACCACCCGCCTACAGCCACCGATGCCACGAGAACCAGAGTCACCAAGGATCGAATGATCCAACGCCGAATCCACGGATGCGCGGACTCGGAGGTCTCGGCCGAAAGCTTCGCCTGAAGCGTTGTGCTGCCCCCCTTCGTTCGTCTTCGGTTTTCGTTGGTTCGTCCGAACATGGGTTATTGTCGGGTTGGTTGCCGGCGGAGTGCCAATTGCACCATCCGCTCGCAGAGTTGCGGGAAGGGAATGCCGGCGGCAGCTGCGGCCTTGGGCAACAGGCTGGTCTCGGTCATGCCAGGAAGCGTGTTGACCTCGAGGACCACCGGGGATCCATCGGGCTGAACCATCACATCAACCCGGGCGTAGTCCCGACCACCGACTGCGTGGAAAGCAGCGAGGGCCGCTTGCTGGATTTGCGCGGTGACAGCCGCTTCGAAGTCGGCCGGACAGAAATACTCGGTTCGTCCAGCGGTGTACTTGTTGGCGTAGTCGTAGGAGCCGGATTTGGGACGTACTTCCACCACCGGAAGCGGCGATCCATCGAGGATGCCCACAGTGGTTTCGCGTCCGACGATGCGTTCTTCCATCAGCACCTCGCCGCCGTGGCCCAGCGATTCGGCCAGTGCGCTGGGGAAGTCCTCGATGCGGTCCACAAACTGGAGCCCCACACTGGATCCTTGGCGGGTGGGCTTGAGGACGACCGGCGGTTTCCAGCCGTTGGGCCAGGGAGCGGAGGCGTCGATGAAGCGCTCAAAACGCGCCGAGGGAACACCGGCTTTGAGGCAGCGCCGCTTGGTGAGGATCTTGTCGAAGGCGTAGAGCGAGGCAGAGACTCCGCAACCGGTGTACGGGAGACCCAGTTCTTCGAGTTCAGACTGTACAGTGCCGTCTTCTCCGTAGGTGCCATGGAGTGCGAGAAAGACGACCTGAGTGCCCGCAGGGATTTGGAGGTCACCCGGGATGGGATCCACCTCGTCCACCTGATGACCGAGAGAGCGCAAGGCTTGTGCGACGGCCGCCCCGGAGCGGAGGGAGACTTCCCGTTCTGCCGAGGGCCCGCCACGCAAGACGGTGATGTGGAGTGGGGTGGTCACGCGTCTTCTCCAACGATTTCGACTTCGGTCTCCAGTTCGATGCCGCGCAATTCACGCGCTCGGGTGCGGACTTGTTCAATCAGCTCCAAGATGTCCGACGCTCGCGCCTTCCCCAGATTGACGAAGAAGTTGGCGTGGACATCGCTGACCATTGCATCCCCCACGCGGGCTCCCTTGAGACCCAATTCATCGAGCAGGCGACCCGCCGGCAGGGTGGGTTGGGGGTTCTTGAAGGTGCAACCGGCGCTGGGTTGGTTGGGTTGGCTGGTCCATCGCTTGTTGGAGAACTGGTCCATCTTGCTGCGGATGACGTCGGCATCGTCGGGGCGTCCTCGCAAGACCGCTCCCAAAGCAATGTGGGTCCGAAGCAACGGACAGGCCCGGTACTCCACGGGCACCTCGTGCGCCGCCAGCGTCAGGATCTGGCCCGAGCGGCTCATGCAGCGCAATTCTTCCAGAGAGTCGAAGGTCCAAGCTCCCATGGCCCCGGCGTTCATTCGCAGCGCGCCGCCCAGAGAGCCTGGGATGCCCTCGAAGAACTCGACACCACTGAGTCCGGTGCGACGGGCTTCATGGGCGATGTTCTTGAGTCGGGCACCCGCGCCGGCGGTGATTCGATCGCCTTGAATTTCAATGCGCGAGAAGTGGGGGTTGGCCAGCGATACGACGATTCCACGAATGCCACCGTCGCGGACCAAGAGGTTGGAGCCACGACCCAGCAGGAACACCGGGATGCCACGCAAGTGGGCGATCTCGAGGGTGCTGGCCAGGGCGTTGTCGGAACTCGGCTCGATGAAGAGGTCGGCCGGTCCGCCCACCCGCAGCGTGGTGCGTCGAGCCAGCGGTTCGTCGCGTCGGATCAGGGTTTCAGGCGGCAACACGATTTCCAGATCGCGGAAGGCGTTGGAAATGTCTTCGGCATGCGCGGCCGCGGCCTCAATGGTCGGATCGACCGGTTCCTGACTGAGTCGGAGCGGGGTGTTCATGCAGCCTCCTTGAAGGGGATCCAGCGATGGGCCGTGGGTAGGGTGCGCGAGCTGGCAACCCTGCGAATGGCTTGGGTGAACGGTTGGCGAAGTTGTTCGAGAATGCTCTCGGCGATGGCGGAGGCCGCATCCGGTCGGTCGGCCTGTTTCAAGGCTTGCTGCATGGAGTTCCGGAGTGCCGAGTCTTGAAGCAGGGACAGGACCGCCGATTGAAGCCGGAGCGGATCCGGATTGGATTGCTGCAGCAAGAGCGCGGCCCCGGATCGCGCCAAGGCATCGGCATTGTGGAACTGGTGGTTGTCCTGAGCCGTCGGCAGGGGGACGAGGATCGAAGGGAGTTGCAACGCTGCCAATTCGGCCAAGGACGAGGCTCCGGCACGGCTGATCACTGCGTCAGCTGCCGCCAAGGCGAGGTGCATTTCCTGGAGGAAGGGGCGCACCACCGAACGTCGACCGAGCGGGTGGTGTGCGGCCTGAACCGTCGCATGGTCTGGGGTGCCTGAAAGGTGGATGAACTGGAGATCGGGCGCTGCGGCGGCCAGACCTGACAGTGCGGTGCACACCCATTGGTTGAGCCCCCGAGCACCCTGGCTGCCGCCGGTGATGAGAAGCACGGGCTTGGCCGGGTCGAGCCCCAGACAAACCTTGGCCGCCTGAGAATCCCGATGGTGACGCAACTGGGCGATGGTGTCCCGGACCGGCGTTCCGGTGCAGGTGACGCGGGCGCGACCCAAACGGGCGACCGTCTCGTCAAATCCAGTGAAGGCTTCCTGTGTCCAGCGAGCCATCAATCGATTGGCCCGGCCGGGGATGGTGTTGGATTCGTGGAGGAAGGTGGCCGCACCCAGGTGGCGTCCGGCCAGCATGGGGGGCGCAGCCGTGAAACCACCCATTCCCAAAATGGCATCCGGCGGACGAAGGGCGATGGACCGATCGGTGAACAAGCGTCTCGCGGCCTGCCAGGCGCGGCCGAAACCCAGCAGGAAGGCACCGTAGTTGCGGCCTTGCAGTCCAACGGCCGGCAGTGTGGCCGTTTGGATGCCCGTCAGACCCTGCACGGCCGCCTGATCCACCTCTTTGGGGGAAATGAGAAGTGTCACCCGCGCACCCCGTGCTCCCAGTTCCCGTCCGACGGCCAGACCCGGAAACAGATGACCTCCAGTGCCACCGCAGGCGATGGCGACGTGGGTGCTGGAGCCGGGAAGGTGTTTCATTGTGCGGGCAGGGATTCCAGTTCCGAGGTCTCGAACGGATTGCGGCCGCTGCGTCGAGGAACATCGGATGTTTCCGGGGCGCGGCGAGCAATCGAAAGAAGGAGACCCACCAAGGCCAGCATGCTGACGGCGCTGGAGCCCCCTCGGCTCACGAACGGCAGAGGCATGCCCTTGTTGATCATCGAGTTGGTGACCACCGCGATGTTGATCATCGCTTGGCAGGCAATGAGGAAGCCAATACCGCCAGCCAGCAGGCGACCTTCGACGTCGGCTGCGCGGGAAGCGATCCGCACCGAGCAAAGCATGACGACGACGAAAGAGATGAGCACACCCAAGGTGAAGAACAGTCCCAGTTCTTCTCCGATGACCGGGAGGATGAAGTCGGTGTGCTGTTCCGGAATGGTGAGCTTGATGACTCCCGATCCTAGGCCGACTCCTTCCAATCCCCCCTCTCGCAGTGCCGCCAGCGACTTGAGTGCCTGGGAACCTGTCGTTTGAGGGAAGAGTTCGGGATGCAGGAACGCATCCATCCGGTCCCGGACCATCTTGCTGGAATTGTAGAAATGGAATGCCAGACCGGCCCCGAGGAGGGTCGGAATGATGGCGTACCGTTTGCGCATGCCGCTGAGCAGAAGCACCACCACGGTGACCATGCCGAAGAGAATCATGGTTCCGCGGTCCGGTTGTTTGTACAGCAATCCGAGGAACGGCACGACGACCATACCCGGCAGAAACAAACCCCACACGAAGGTGGAAACCGTGCCGCCAAAGCGCATGCGGGATCCGAAGCGTGCGCCCCAGGCAGCCAGGGTCAGCAGCAACGGGATTTTAGCGAACTCCGCCGGTTGCATGCCAAAAATCCAGCGCTGGGCTCCATTGCGGTAGGTGCCCGCCGGTGAGAGCACCATCGCCAAGGTCAGGATGGCGAAAGCGTAAAACCACCAGTGCAACTTGAGCCAGATGCGGTAATCGCTTCTCCAAAGAATGCACATCAACGCCGCCCCTGCGATGATCGCCACGGCCTGCACGGTGACGAAACTGGAGAACTTCGACTCCATCATCACGGCAC
>CAMATE010000160.1 GCA_945861075.1 Akkermansia muciniphila | reverse complement strand
GCCTGAAATTGATTGGAGCACATTGTACAACCGCTCCTGAGCGCCTATAGAAACGCAATGAACACCGTCGTCCGCAGCAGCAAGGAGGCCTGTGCCTTGGGACCAACGGGTCGGTGGCGGTTCGTGTGTCTTTTTTGGCTGATCGTGATGGGTGCCGTGCTCGGATCGGATTCGGTCCTAGCCCAAGGCACCAATTTGACCTGGCGCTGGTCCAATCCCTCTCCCTTCGGCAATTCCATCACCGATTTGGCGTGGCGCACCAATCGCCTGTACCTCGCCGTGGGAGATCGCGGCGCACTGTGGGTGGCGGACGCTCTGCCGGACTGGCGTCGGGTGAAGACCGGAACTTCGGTCGCGTTGCGTGGAGCCACTTATTTGGGAGATCGGGCGATCGTGGTGGGCGAGTCGGGGACGGTTCTCTGGTCCGATGGAGAAGGGTTTCAGTCGGCGGTCTCGGGCACGACCCAGTGGCTGGAAAGCGTGGCCGCTTCGACCAATCGGGTTGTGGCCGTGGGCGACGGCGGGACGGTACTGGTCAGCACCAATGGAGTCCAATGGACGGCCGCCTCCGTGGGCAAAACCAACAACCTCACCAGTGTGACTTATGCCTCGGGCCTGTTCGTGGCCGTGGGTGACGCCGCCTTTGTGGCCAGCAGTGCCGATGGTCTGAGCTGGACGGTGCGCAACACCGGCAGGTCGGGCTTCAATTGGTACCGCGTGGCTCCTGTTTCAACCGGCGTGATGGCCGTGGGTGATGCGGGCAATTATGTGATTAGCCGCACGACCCAACTGCTCCAATGGGACGCCGGCCGGATCAGCACCACCAACGCGCTGACGGCCGTTTTGGCCGTTGGCAACGAGCGGTTGGTGGCTGGTCCTGGGGAATTGCGTTTCGGTGTCAGCCTATTCGGCAATTGGGTTTGGTCGTCCGAGGCCAATTCCCTCCGGGCCAATCCGGCTCCGCTGGTGACCTATCAATGTTTGTTGTGGGACGGGCAGCAGGTGGTGGCCGGAACACGCAATGGCCTGGTTGTCACCGGGACGCGCTCTTCCACCTTGGCCGGATTCAACTGGAGCTACACCGAACCGACCGGCATTGCCGCTATCTGGGATTCCCTGGTTCTCACAGTCCCCGGCACCAATGTGAGTGTCGCATTCACAGGGGCAGTGCCCACCTTCACCACCAACACCCAACCACAAACCCTCCGAGTCACGGCCGGGGAATGGGCGCAGTTCATGGACAGTCCGGACGGCAAGAACTGGAACCGGGGCCTGGCTCCGGCCAACGCGTCCGGAGTGAATTACTATGGGCTGGGCGGTCGTTCCAATTGGGTGGTCGCTGTGGGTTCCTCAGGAGCACTGGCCTTGAGCCGCACCGACTATGCACCGTTGGTCAGCACCCATTCCGTGACCAACGGAACCCAGGTGGTCCGGGTGCTCATTACCAATCAGGTGAACACTCTGGGCATTGCCTGGGAAGCGGTCGCCTCCGGAGTCACCGCCGACTTGCGGGCCGTTTGTGCCAACACCCACCTCTTTGTCGTCGCTGGTTCCGGTGGTGTCCTCCTGACCAGTCCGGATGCCCGGTCGTGGACGCGGCGAACCTCCGGATCCACCGCCATTTTGAGCGGCGCCACCGAATGGCCGGGTGGGTTTTTGGTTTGCGGACAAACTGGGACTCTCTTGAGCAGTGCCAATGGCACCAACTGGTCCTCCCGCTCTTCAGGCACCTCGCGCTGGCTTTGGCGGGTGCGATGGCTCAACGGTCGTCTGGTCGCCGTGGGTGAAGCGGGCACGGTCCTGACGAGCACGGACGGGGTGGTTTGGTCGGCGCGTTCCACGCTCTCAACGACCTGGTGGAATGATGTGGCATGGTATTCCGGCTGGTTCTGTTTGGTGGGCGATGGAGGCGTTGTGGCCCTGTCACAAGACCTCTCGAATTGGGTGGAAATGCCCACCCTCACCACCCGCAACCTCTATACGGTGAGAGCCGCCGGCGACCAGTGGGTTGTGGCCGGTTCGGGCGGGGCCATCCTGCGCGCCAGAGCCACAGCCTTCGATGCGCCGGTGCAAGTCCTCAATTATCCGAAGGCTTCCGAAGACAGCCTGTTCCTCTTCGGTGGACAGATGGACCAGACCTTCCGCCTGGAGCGCTCGGTTGATTTGCAAACGTGGCAGGATTCCATGGAGTTGGAGATCGGTGATCCAGAAGGGGTGCTTATCCTCCTCGACTCCACCACCAATGCTCCGAACGGTCAGTTCTTCCGGATCCTCAATCCATGACGGTTCCGTGCGCTGTCGCCGCACTTGTCAGCCTTGGCCGCTCGGGTATCTTGCGGATTGCCCGCCATGAAAATCCCTGAAATTTCCTGCCGCCCATTCGCGCGTCGTCACGGCTTCACCCTCATCGAGCTGTTGGTGGTCATCGCCATCATCGCCATTTTGGCCGGGATGCTCTTGCCGGCTTTGGCCAAGGCGAAGTCCAAGGCCCAGGGCATCGGCTGCGTGAACAATAGCAAGCAGCTCACCTTGGGCTGGCACTTGTACTCCACCGACTACAACGATGCGGTGGCCAACAATTACGGCGTCGCCGAGACCATTCAGGCCATCGACCAGAAGGTGTTCGACAACTGGGTAAACAACGTCATGACCTGGGGCGTTGGCGGCGGCACCGCCGAGCGCAGTGTCACCAATGATGCCTGGGTGGCCAATGGCGTCTTGGGTAAGTACACCGGTGGGGCCGTGGGCGTGTACAAGTGCCCGGCCGATATCTTCGTGTCGCCGGCCCAGCGCGGCAAGGGTTGGGCTCGCCGCACTCGGAGCATGGCCATGAACTCCTTCTTCGGCCGCTTCAGCATTGGCAATGATTCCACCAAAGACGGGCGCAACTGGGGCTTCCCCGACCGCATTCAGTTCCTCAAGCAGTCGCAAGTCCCGTCGCCCGCCAAGACTTGGCTCACGCTCGACGAGCATCCCGACTCCATCAACGATGGTTACTTCATCAACAACCCGGACGCCTCGTCCTGGCAGGATATCCCGGCCTCCTATCACAACGGTGCCTGCGGATTTTCCTTTGCTGATGGACATGCCGAGATCCGCCGCTGGCTGAGTGGCACCTCCAAGTACCCGGCGGTGAAATTCTCCTATCCGGCGACCAAAACCTTCGATGCCCAGGGCCGCGTGGACTTCCAGTGGTACCGCGAGCGCACCGGCTACATCTTGGCCAACGGCAGCGTGCCGCAGTACGGCTACTGATCTGGAACGATTCCTTTGCATCGGGGCATCTGGGGATTCTTTCCCGGGTGCCCCGATTGCTTTTCAGTGTGTTCCCCAGAAACGCTCGGGGGAAGGGTTCGCAGCAGGATCGGTGTGCGTTCAGAATCCTTCCATACCCACCACCCGCAGGATTTCTTCGAGGGTGGTCTCCCCTCGCAAGGCTCGTCGCAAGCCCGCCTGCCACAGGGTTTCCATGCCCTGAGCCTGGGCGATTTCTTGAAGCCGGCGCGTGGGGAGCTTCTGCAGCACGGCATCCCGCAGGGTCTCGTCGACTTTCAGCGTTTCCATCACGGTGGCTCGGCCGTTGAAGCCGGTGTGGTTGCAGGCCGGACACCCTCCGCCTCGCCGGAACTGACCTGTCTCCCGGATTTCTTCCGGCACGCAGGCCAATACGGAAGGTTCTGGTTGATAGACCTCGGAGCAGACGGGGCAGTTGCGCCGGATGAGCCGCATGCCCAGCACACCCGTGATGGACGAAGCCAGCAGGAAGGGCTCGATGCCCATGTTGATGAGGCGGGCGAAGACTCCGGTGGTGCTGCCCGAGTGGATGGTGCTAATGACCAGATGCCCGGTGAGCCCAGCCTGAACGGCAATCTGGGCGGTCTCCGGATCGCGGATCTCGCCGATCATGATGACCTGCGGATCTTGTCGCATGAGCGATCGCAAGGCCACCGGGTAGGTGTATTCGCGAGCCACGTTACACTGGGATTGCGCGATGAGGGGCAGCGTGAACTCCACCGGGTCTTCCACCGTGGCGATGCTAATGCTCGGGCCCGAGCGTTCAATCAGGTGGCAGAGCGAGGCGTAGATGACCGTCGTCTTGCCCGAGCCGGTGGGTCCGGTCATGAGCAGGAGTCCGCTGGGGCGGGTCAGCAGGCCCTTGAGGGTTTCCAGGGTGTCTGGCTCGAGGCTGAGGGCCTCGAGGTTGAAGGCCCGGTTGGAGGGATCGAAGATGCGGATGACCGTCTTCTCGCCTCGAATCGTCGGGAACGTGGAAATGCGCAGCACCACGTTGCCCGCTTCCGGGAAGGTGTTCGCGCGGCCTTCCTGCGGGAGTTGAGTCTCGTGGCCCATGAGGTTGGCCATGACCTTCAGGCGACCGGTGATCTTGGGCAGTAGATCGCTGGGGAGGTGGATGAGTTCATTGAGCACGCCACTGATCCGGACCCGAACGGCAATGCTCGATTCCCAAGGTTCGATGTGGATGTCACTGGCTCCAGAACGGACGGCATCGATGAGGACGCAGTCCACGAGTCGAACAACATCGATGTCCTCATCGGAGGGACAGGCTTGGAGGAATCGAAGCGTTTCACTCATTCAAGGAGTGGAGAGGAGCTTGAGAGAAAAGCCAAATGCTCATCCGACAATCCGACCGGCCCAGGACGGTGTGAGGGGTCAGGGATGATCCCTGTGAGGTCACCCCGTCTGGAGGGTCTCGGATTGTCAGGGAGCTTTGGGTCGATACTCGAGCAAGAAGGCTCTCCGTTGCTCGGCGAAGTTCTTCAGGCCCATCGAGCCACCCCCGCCCGGCCCGAAGCCGTTGCCGGCGACGTCTTGGGTGAGGCTCTTTTCGAAGGCCTCGGTGGAATCGAGCTTGCGGCCGTCGGCGCGCACATCGTCGGCGATGAGTTGGTGGAGCTTCTCGGTCAGCGGGCCGAGCTTCTGCCAATCGAGCGATTTCTCGGCGATGGTGCGGACATGGACTAGATAGCGTTCGCGCAGCGCAGGCACGGCCAGCAGTTTTGAGATGAGCGGCTTGTTGGCATCTTGCGCGGCATACAGCGGATCCAGCTTCACTCCATCGAAGCGATTGCCTCCTACGCCCGGCCCGCCTGGCCCGCGGCGTCCACCGGGGCCGCCGCCGAAGCCGGGACCGCCGGGGCGGTTCAAGCCTTCGTTCATGTCATGCGGCACCAGATGGAAGCGCCCTTGGGGATCTTGGTAGAGCGCGTAGTCGCTGGTGCGAATCCAATAGCCGTCGTTGTTGATGAGCGCATTCTCAACCGCCAGGAATCGCAAGGCTCCGTCGATGTCGAAGATCGGCGCGAGGGCCGACTCCAATTGGTCGGCCGGAGTTTGGTTGAGGACCCGGGTGAGTTGGATCAAATCCTTCCAGGCTTGGTCGCTGTCCTTGCCCTTGAGGTCGTAGATCTTCTTGTACGGGGCGGGCTCAAATCCCAGGTAGGCAAGGGTGCCGCGACCATTGGGGCTGCCCGACACCTTCCACCGGTGTCCTTGAGTGGATCCGAAGAACTCCTGGGTGAAGTGCTTGTCGAATTGTTGGGCGCTGGCGTAGATGCCCCAGTTCTCGCCATTGATGACCACCCGCACCAGGTTGGCCTTCGGGGCCGGCAAGTATTCCCGGGCGATATGGCTGTACAGCACCGTCCGCAGGAAGGACGGATCTTCGTGGGAATTGAGCAAGTTGAGGGTTTTGTTCCCATCGATGGCCTGGTCCTTGTGGGCGAAATCCAACGACACATTGAGCGAGCGTTTCTGGCCCTCCCGCACCGTGAAGAAGGAGGACATGCCTCGGAAGTGCACGCCCACTTCGCGGTAGGTCTTCCCATCGACCGTGAGCGTGGCCGGCACTTCCACATCGGTGTTGTTGAAGTCGGCCAGTTCCTTCTCCCAATCGGCACTCTCGAACTGGAGGAACAAGGTCCGCAGGATGCCCTCTTCGTACAAAGGCGCGTCAGGAAAGTTTTTGACGTCGGCTGGTGTGAGCTTTTGACCGGGAGTGGGTTGGAGGGATGACTCGCCGCTTCGAGGGCCTCCAGGAGGGCCTCCTCGTCCGCCCGGGCCGCCCGGGCCGCCGGGCCCACGACCGCGGATACGTCCGGCCGCCTTTTCTCCGATGAGGAATTCCCGGGCCGCCGTGCGTTCCTGAGCATTGAGGCGCTTGTCGCCATTTTGGTCGAAGCGGGACACCAACAACGTCTTGGGTGTCGAAGGAGGCCCGCCCGGCCCGCGGGGACCTCCGCCCGGTCCGCCTGGGCCGAAGGGCGGTGGCCCACCGAAGTCGGGTGGCGGACCTGGTGGTCGGTCGAAGGCGTTTTGCGAAAGGGCTGCCGGTGCAAAGACCAAAGACCACAAGGCCGTGGTCAGACAGGTCAGGGTTCTGGGGTTCATAAGGATGGTGTGACGGTGACCGGGCCTATCGGGAACAGGTTTTTCCTTTTTGGTCGGAACGATTCCATGGAGATCGCTCGTTCCAGTTTCGTCCCCGTGGTCGGATCCTGTCCCTCCGAGTGAGCCGCAAGGACTTCAAGCCCGTGTGTGGAACGGGGCATGGATTTGTGAAGGAAAGGTAAAGTTGGTGGGTGCTCCCACGCGAGGCCATCAGCCTCAAAAGCGCACGGCTTCGTTGGTCTTGCCGCATTGCGGACAGCGGGAACGTTCCACTTCGGCGTCATCGGTGTAGACCGAGCTGCATCGCACGCAACGGAACACTTGATCTTGCGAGACATCCGATCCGATGCGCCGGCGCCGGAACTCATCGGCCAGGGCAAAGAACCCCAACCCGGCCAGCAGCAAGGTCACCCACATTGCAATGACGGATTCCGGCTGCATGGTTGGTCAGAGGGGATTGACCGGTTTCTGGATCGCGTTACCAGGCACCGGGTGGATGCTCATCACTCCCCAAGTCAGACGGTCGGCCCGCAAGGCATCTGATGATCGAGCCTCGGGCAATGGCTTGAATCGTGCGCTGCGAACGGCCTCCAGTGCGGCCAGATCGGCTGGCTTGGAACCGGATCCCACGATCACGCGCGCCGTCAGGACTTCTCCCCAAGGATTGACCGCCAGTTCGATGCGGGTGGGCTGTGGCGAGTCGCCTTCGGTCCACGGTGGGATGCTCAAAGGGCGGGCTAGTTGTCGTGCCGCCAGATTGCCTCGGATTTCGCTGTAGGCCTGATCGGCTGTCATGCGGACCGGACCGTCCGAGGTTGGAGCCACCGCACGGGGCGAAGTGGCTCGGGTTGGCGGGGCGGGAGTTCCCGGGGTGGGTCCCAAATTGGACCCGCCGGGATCGGCTGGAAGGAATGAGGGACGTGGATCCGATCGGCCCCATCCGTAGGTCACCGGTGGCAAAGCCTGCGCGGCATCGCCCGAAAACCCGCCACTTTCCGGCAAAGCGAAGTGGGTGGGTGAGAGGATCGAACTGTCGAGGACGTCGGTTGAGGCGGAGGACCAGACCAGTTCGAAGGTGTCGAGCTTTCCCAAACGGGGGCCTTGAGGAAAACGGGTGACCGCCCAAAAGCCGCCAGCATGCAGCAGCGCCAGCAGGGCAGAGACGCTGATCCAGCGTCGGGAACTCCATCCTGAGGCCGAGGCGGTCATGGGATGGAATTTCCGGAACGACGTGGATCGGTGTTGTCACCGTCGCTGCGGCTACCACTGCCGCCGAGCAGGATTTCGGACAAACCCGCTTCACGGGCCAGTGAAGCCAATTGCTGAAGGCGTTCGTAGCGGACCGAGCGGTCCGCCTGCAGGTAGAGTTTGCGCGGACCTTTGGGAGCGTTGGCGCGGGCCGTCAATCGGGCCTTCAAGACAACGAGGTCGGGCACGATCTGGTTCTCGAAGTAGCATTGCTCGCTGGCATCCACGGCCACCACCAGGAAGGGGTCGCCGGTCCAGGTTCCGATGCGGGAACCACCCTGCGGCAGTTCCAGTCGGGTGCCCACCGGCAGGACGAGATAGCCCCCGAATAGCATGAAAAACAGCAGCACGAACACCACACACAAGTACGGTGCCAATTCGAACTGTCCCTTCAGCGGTTTGAGGGTCCGCGTGAACTTCATGGGGTTCCTGAGGCCTTGTTGCCGGAGGGGTCTGCGGTTTGTGTCACCATTTTGACGGCCTCGGCGGAGGCTCGCTCCATGTCGAGGACCACCGCATTGACCCGTGCCACC
>CAMATE010000159.1 GCA_945861075.1 Akkermansia muciniphila | reverse complement strand
GCACCCTGGTGACGGTTGTAGCGGATCCACCCTGCATCCGCGTGGTTACCACTGCCCCACCGGACCAGAGCCGATTCACCCACCCACGAGTCATAGTCATCTTGGCCGACGTTGCCGAATTCGGAATTCGAGAGGTCGTCCAAGGCCTCCGAGTTCCGTTCCGAAAACAGAATGATGTTGGGATCGGCCAGTCCGGCGATCACCGAATCGGTGGCGAATCCCCGCAAGACCCCTTCCACCGCATAACGCGCGCTGCGATGGGTGAAAATGGAGTTGAGCAGGTAACTCTGGATCGTGAGTCCCTGAGCTCGAGCGATGCCAAGTTCACTGTCGGGCGGCAGAGTTTCATCCGTGTGCTCGATGCCTCCATTGTAATGGCCGAGGTCTCGTGTCAGGACCGACGACCGAGGCGATGGGTCACCCGGGCAGAACGCCACGGTTCTGTTTTGCAGGTAGGGCGACAGGAAGATCACCCAGGGTTTCTCGGCCTGACTATTGCCAGAACCCCCACCGGAACATTCAGCGGCCGTGACAGGTAGCTCCTCGACTTGGGTGCCGTCGTCCAGAACCCAGCCCTCATGGTGGTGGAACAACTCGCCCTGATGATCGTCCATGTAGAGGCGCGCCGCCAAAGCGACCTGCCGCAGGTTGGAAAGACAACGAGTTCGCACCGCCGTCGACCGGGCTCGTGCCAGTGCCGGCAGAAGCAGGCCTGCGAGCACCGCAATGACGGCGACCACAACAAGCAACTCGATCAAGGTAAATGCCGTGAAGCGGGTCCTTCGCACTCTGTCATGTGCAGAGTTCATGAGGTCGTGACTGTGATCAAATCTCGTCTTCCCAATCATCGGCCATGAGTGATCATCGGTTCGTCGAATTCAGCGGACACCACGGTGGTCGATGGCAAAATCATGTTGCCACTCTCTTGGCTGAAATGTGGGCAAACAAAACCATCAGGCCCAGGAAGGCGAGAAACGCCGCCCGGAAAACCCCCTCTAGGCAGATAAAGGCGAACGGGGCAAAAGGAAGAGTGACAACCAACAATCCCGGACTCATTGGATTCTGACGCCCTGCGGCCACTGGGGAGCGGAGCAGACAACCGATCCGCCATCCAATCACTGGAGCGATGAGAATCAGAAGAATTGGGGAAAATCGGAACATGACCTTTGTTGCCGGCTGACAGCCGGTGAGACACAGCGTGTCCGTATCGTTAGAAGGCCGGCCCTCATTCAACAAACGGAATTTGTCGAGATGCCCCGAGCATCAGTTCACGGCATACCTGCCGGTTGGCCACCGGTCTCAGCCGGCAGCGACTTCCCGTGGAGCCAGACGTATTCCTTCCAAGCACCCTCGTACAAACGCACCTTGGGATACCCGGCCACATGCTTGAGGTAGAAGAACAGCAGACTCCCCTCACGCGACGTGCCGCAATAGCAGATGATGTCCTTGTCGGGGGTGATACCCGCCGCCTCGAGGGCAGCCTTCGTCTGGCTGAACGGTTTGAACTTGTGGGTGTTGTCCTTCTCCATCAGCCGTGCCCAGTGGAAGCTGATGGCACCGGGGATGTGGCCCTTCCGCAGCCAGACGTCATCTTCGCCTCGGAACTCATTCAACGGACGGGCATCGATGAGCACATTGCCGGGCTTGCCCACGTGCCTTTGCACATCGGTGACCGAAGCGGCGACCCCGGGGTTGCGTTTGCCGGGCAGCTTGCCCTTGGGGTTGCCGAAATAGTCCTGAGTGGTGGCAAACCCCTTCTTTTTCCACTCGGCGAGGCCTCCATCGACGATCCGGATGTCTTCGATACCGAACTTCTCCAGCACGTAGACGACCATGCTGGAACTGAGCACCTCGTCGTTGGGGAGGGCGTCGCCCGTGGCGTAGACGAGGTGGAGACGGTTCTTGTCGACGCCGGCGCGGACGAGGAGAGCCTGGGTGAGATCGTCTGGAAGATACTGCACGGGCACGGCCTGATCTGTTCCGCGCAAGGTGTCGAATTCAAGGTGATGGGCCGTTGGAATGTGGGCCCGGAAGTAGTCTTTGTAGCCGCCGCGTGTGTCCAAGACGATGGGTCTCTTGCTGGCCTCCGGTTGAGTGATCATCGCCTGCGCTTCCGAGACGGAGATCAGGGAAACGTCCGCCTGGGTTGTCGTGACGGCAACGCTCACCGCGACGGCGGTTATCAGCAACTGGATGAGATTTTTCGATGGTTTCATGGGGGAAATCATTTTGCCGCAGCAATCCACCGCCACGTCAGCGCCGACAGGAGAGCGGCGCACGGAAGAGTGACCAACCAGGCAAGGAGCACCGGGATTGCCGTCTTCCATTTTGCCTGCCGAGTGGTGATTCCGATGCCGAGGAGCGCGCCAACGGAAGCGTGGGTCGTGGACACCGGCAAGCCGTGGAGGCTGGCCGTCGTGGTCAGCACCGAGGTTGCCAAGTTGGCCACGAATCCCTGTCCGGGGCTCATGCCAGTGATCTTGTTCGCCAACGTGTCGGCCACCTGCCGGGCGCTCAGGATGCCACCCAAGGCCATGGTGACGAGGACCAGCAGCATGGATGCCTTCACGCTCAGGCCCGCCACGCCCACCATCAACGCGGCCATCTTGGCTGTGTCGTTCAGGCCCCGTGCGAAACAAACCGCACCACCGCTGAGAAAATGCAGCACATCCAGCGTGCGATTCCGCGTTTCGGGCACCCACCGCAACGACTTCAGCCCGTAATACAGGGCAGTCCCCAACACAATCGCCAGCAACGGTGCCAGCAGCAGTGGACGAACAAAGGTTTCCCACAGTCTCTGAAAATTCACCGCCTCCGGACGTT
Source organism: Akkermansia muciniphila (assembly GCA_945861075.1). GTDB lineage: Bacteria > Verrucomicrobiota > Verrucomicrobiia > Limisphaerales > UBA9464 > SXXZ01. The sequence goes on along the minus strand of CAMATE010000159.1, from coordinate 5,379 downwards.
CTCCAAGACCTGCCCCGAGCAGCCCACCGAGCAGCAAATGAGTGGTGGAAACGGGAAACCCCAGACGGGTTGCCGCGAGATTAGCCAGTCCAGCACCTGCGGCCACCGCGAACAGGAAACGGGGTTCTGCGGCCAGTTCGCTGGGCACCAACCCCTTACCAGTGAAAGCGGCCAACAGGGATCCCGAAGCCCAAACCGCCACGAGGCAACCGGCGGCCGTGGTGACCGTGGCCCACTTCACGGCGCCCCAATAGCTGACCGTCCCGCTGCCGAAGAGTGATGCGACCCCCTTGAAATTGGCGTTGGCACCATTGGCATAGGCCAAGGCCAAGGCAGCAATGATGATCAGGGGTTCCAACACCGACGCTGACATTTGCACGTTCGCGCAAACGAGCAACTCTCAACTTGGACTTGCTGCCGCTGAAAACACCCCGAACAGTCTTTTCATCGAATGCCCCGACGCGCTTCCACCTCATTTGACTGCTTGGCCGCCATGCGCGCCTTGGGTGAGCCGTCGCGTTTGCGCTTAGTGAGGCAGTTGCTCGACGGGCCCCATCCCGTCAACGACCTCTGCGATGCCTTGGACCTACAGCCCTACAACGCTTCACGACACTTGGCCGTGTTGAAGTCGGCGGGCCTCGTCGAGGTAGAGAAGGTTGCCAAGCAGCGCATCTACCGGCTGGCCGAGACGTTCCGCGACAAATTGGCCAAGAACGACCGTGTGTTGGACCTCGGGTGCTGCCGGTTCGATTTCAATCAACTGCCGAGGTAGGTCGCCCGACGGAGATAGACCCACCAGGCTCGAATCCCGTCGCCGGCACGACTTAAAAACCGGGGCAAATCGCGGTTTTTTGTCTTCAGGCCCTCTCCTCGACCGAAAGTAACAATATGACCGCCGACATCCGTCGACGCCCACCGAGGTCGAGGCGGCCTGGAATCCATGTGGGACGGTTCGGGTCGATGCTTGAAGCGACTCCAAGCAGCAGGTCATCTCAACCCACGAGATTATTGGGTCCATCCACGAGGATGCCGTGGTGCCACCGGTTGCTTGACCGTAGCCGGCGATCCATCAATGCAACCGGTCCGGGCGATGACCACCCTTAGCCTCAGCCGGCCAGAGAGAGCGGATTGTCCAGAGAGCATTGGGGGAAGCGGTCGTCCGCGACAAACCCGGAATCATCACACCCTCAAGCCGGCGTGGAAACCATGAGGTTCACCACAGGCATACCATCTAGTGACACGGGATCTGGAGCGTCGGAGTCCCTGCCAATCCAATCCTCGCTGGACATCCAATAGACAATGGCATTGGTATTTAGTGCCCTAATCAATAAGGCTTTATCTTTGCTTATCCGGGTAGCAACCAGTCGAAACTCTTCAACGCAGGATAAATACTTATGTGCCTTTGGATGCTGGATTAAAATTTCGAGGAATTTCTCTCCAAATTCACTGCCGAAGAAAACCATTGCCACAGGGACCCCAGTTTTCCATCTCACACTACTTCGTGTTGTTAGCGAAGCAAATCGATAGATAGCAGAGACAAATTCATGTGCACCCGCTGCGGAATCGAGTGCCTTCATCAATCGATTAGTGTCCATTTTAGTCTATTTGATGCAGTCCCCACATTCTCCAACCCCTCCAGTTAGCCTTAAAAGCGAAAACCGGGACTCTCTAGTCCATCAGGCATGGTGCCCCACGTCTTATCCGTTGAAGGGGTGCGTCCTGAATCGTATTTGCACTGGTCGCTCAACTTCGCGAATCGGCAAGATGACATGATGGCGTGATAGGGCCTCTTCTTGTGCAGACTCAGAACCGGCGAACCGATTCAAGGCTTAGAAAATCAGATTCGCTTGCGCTGATTTCTTGGTACTCTTCCTGATCGCCTACTCTGTAGCCAATAGCTGCTGGTAGAAAATCTTCGCCCTTTTTCAGGATGAGGTCGCCGTATTCCTCAAAATGTTCGCGTTCCCACTTCCGCATAGGACCTCGCAAATTCAGTGATACACTTCGAGGCACAACATGCGCGTCCGAGGTGTCATCAAGATGGATGTGCTCCGAAGGTTGCCCGACAAATTTCTTTTTGACCTTCTCCAATTTATCCGCCAAATACTGTAATCCCGACTTATTGCCGAAAATAACCAATTCCATATTCGGGCCGGACTTTCCCGATACGAATCGTTCAATGAATTTGAGTCGAGCTTCCGCTGCGCCGTCGTCGCGCGCAGGCAAGATCACGCCTCTCATGCTTGTCGGATGTCGCTCCAACACAGTGAGGTGGATATTCTCTTTTGCGGTTTTGGCGCGGAGCAATTGCTGTCGAAAGTGTGTGTAGCCTTCAACATCTCCAAACACGAAAACATCCGTTCTGAGTTCGTAATAATCCCAGCATTCCCAGCAGGACTGCGACCGAATGAATGTCAAGTTTGCGGTGCTCATTTCAACCAGGTTGTAAAAGCAACCTCATCCGAAGGTGGGCGAGGTGGTTTGGATGGTTCCGGGGAATCGCTGACTCAATCGTCACATCTTCGCCCTTAATCAGATGATCCCAGCAGTCTTGTCCCTACTTGTCAATCTTTTGGGCAACGCCGTCTCCTTGTTCGATCATCAGCAAAGCGGAGAGCGCTGGACAAAATCTACCCAGACCACCATCTTATTTAAGAACCAAAACTCCCTGACAGTTTACCCAATTGTGAGCATTTCAAATCACCCTATTGAATTACCATGTTTGCAATTTGCGATCCGTGCTCGTAGAGCTGCTAAAAAATCGTCGACCGATCCATCGATAGGGAGCGGGTTCTTTGGGACGATGTGCGCATGGGTCGCTGAAATATAAACATAGGCGTAATTCCGGGTCTCCAGTATTCGAAACGTAGTGCGCCAGTTATAAAGAGATCTGTTTACCTCAGTCGACTCGATCAAACCATCATCGGTGATCTCAAGAGTATGTTCGCCAAGAACGCCCTGATCTTTCCGAAGAAATGCATGCGCTGCCACACACCCAACGCCCACTGCAATTCCAACTCCAATGCAGATGGCTGCTGTAACCGTAGCCGTAATAACTCTCGCAATAATCGGTAAGTCTCGATTTTGATCGTAAGTGAACGTGCTCCACCAAACAAACGCGGTTAGTGCAATGGCGATGAGCAGCATTCCCCGCTGGTGGAACAGGGCGCGTGATCCGGCCCAAACCAAGTCCCCACGATTTAGTGTGTAGCAAAGCCGCATGATGATTTGTTCCAACACGGTTCAGAACACCTGACCGCAGGATGATATCACCTAAGTTTCAACTAAGTTGCTGCGCCGCGATGAGTCAGTGGACGCGTGCTCCACGGGCGAGTCAAGGGCGACTGACTGCATGGGGGCAAGCGGACTTCCTCTTCGGTGGATCAGAATCAACCTGTCACCAGAGCGGCTTGGAATCGAGGGTGACGGTTCCGGCCGATGCTTGAGTTTGAATCCAAAGTGTCAGACCCAAATCAGGCGGGAACCAAGACCCGGATTCCAGCAGGTTGGCTCCGCTTTCTGGACTGGCGGATGACAATCTCGATTTCCTGGTCCAGCGCATTCAGGAAGCGAAACAACCGGTCCGATGAGAACCCTTCCAGTCGGCCCCGGAGAAGGGCTGACACCCGGGGCTGGTCCGTCCCGAGGATGCTTGCCGCCTCTTGCTGGGTGAGCTTGCGCTTCTGGATGAGTTCGCAGATGCGGAAAGCAATCTGCGCTTTGGCGTTGAGTTCCTCAGCGTCCGGTAGCTTCAAGTCCTCAAAAATGTTCTTCCCGCCCTGGCGGACGGTTTCCTGAGTTTTCATGGCGTTTCCTTTCTCTGCGTTTCGACCCATTGCCGGTAGTGCTCCTCAGCTCTCTTCAATCGCTCCCTGACCAACTCAATTTCCTGCTTCGGGGTCTTGATCCCGGCTTTCGACTTCTTCTGAAAGGCGTGCAGCACATACACCGCCCCGGCAAACTTCACCGCGTAGACACATCGGAACGTATCGCTCCGGTAGTCCTCGACCACTTCCAGGACCCCTGCCCCTCCAAAGCCACTGAGCGGCTTGGCATCGACATACTTCCCTCCCGTCTGGGCCATCCCCAGAGCAAAGCCGAAAGTCCGCCGTACCTCGTCCGGACAATCGAGCAGGTCCTCGTAGGACCGTCCGATCCAGAACAGCGGCTTTTGGTGATCTGCTACCTTCACACACTTTAGACTATAAATGGTATACTGCAGCAATTTTGTCGATCAAAAACCCGGAAGGGAGAAGTGTGCGCCTCGCCTCCCTAAGCCAACGATATTATGAAGCGGTTGGATCCCATGCAGACAACCGCCTAGCGGCAACCCAAAGTCCCCAGTTGATCCGGGTCGCGGAAACGACGTCAGGAGAGGAAAGACCGCAGCACCAGCGACTCGCCCCCTTTAACCACCCGCAAGGTCGGATCCCAACCCGAATGCCGGGCGCGTGGTGGATACTTGGGGAAATCCCGCTTCTCGAGCAGCCAAGAAACCAAGAGGCTGGGCGCTCCGGGAGCGCCCAGCCTTCGTAGATCGGCAACGCATCACCGTGGACAACAGTAACCGGAGCCGTAAAGGCCAGGGCTACTCTGCCAAGATCCACATGACCACAGACCCCTGCCCCTCCAAAGCCACTGAGTGAGTTGACAGCAAATGAACCGAGGGACTGGCTCGACATCGCAAGCTCGACAGGATTGGCGCGCTTGCCAGATTCAACCGATGAGCGTGCGGATCACCTATTTCATCGATGTCATATCGTCCTGGTGTCATTGGGCCGAGCCTGCTTGGGCGGAATTGCAACGCCGCTATCAGGGCCGCGTGGAGTTCGACTGGAAGATCGCTCTAATGGACGACTCCAATTTGCCCGTGAGCCGAGCGCAGGAGGAATGGTTCTACCGCCGCAGCGGCACCATCGTGCGTTCACCCGATATGCTGCGTGCCGAATGGATGGAGCCCGGCATCAAGGAATACTTCGCGCCTAATTGCGTCGCCGTGGCTGCTCGCGACCTCGGAGCGAAAGGCGACGCCGTCCGTCTCGCATTGGCCCATGCGGCCATGCGCGAAGGCCAGCAGATCGGGCGCTGGGACGTTTCCGCCGCCGTCGGGGCCAAGGCTGCAGGCATCAACGCCGATATCCTTCTGGCCCACGCCCGCACGCCGCAGTTGGAGAAAACCGTGCGCCACATGACAGCCGAATTCGCCGCACTCCAGATTCATCAGCGCCCCGCATTTGTCATCGAAAGCGACATTGGCGACCGCGCCGTCTTCTCCGGCATCTGGCGTGCTGAACCACTCATCGCCACTATTGATGCCATGCTGGAGGATGCCGCCGCCTACGCCTCGTGGCGGGCTCACTTCGGAGACCCACCGAAAGA
>CAMATE010000158.1 GCA_945861075.1 Akkermansia muciniphila | reverse complement strand
ATCCGGCCGCATCCTCGATGAAATCAAACAACTCCTGCACCGAGCACCCGCTCTCCAGCAGGAAAGCGGTATCAACGGGATCGCACAAGGTGGCCACCGAGGTCCGCCCGGAGTGAAAAGCCTCCATGGCCCGATCGTACACAGTCCGGAATCGGTCTCCCCAGGCATCCGCTATCGGGGCCTCCACGAGAAATTTCCGGGCCGCTTCCTCCTGATCGGCAGGCACCTTCACTTGGATGCCACCGGAACCCATGGAATACCCCTCCATGCTGAGCGCTGCCCCAACCCCATGAACAAAGGGCGTGAACCCGGCTGCTTCCAGCCGTGCCGCCAAAAGATCTGCCTCGGCCGGCGCGAAGACTCGGGACAATGTCACCAGTTCCATAACGACAAGGTCCGAGCCCTGTGCACGACTGTCAATCCGCGCGCCCCGTCCCACTCAGCGGAATGGACCACGCCCCGGGTACCCGGTGGTGTTGGTCCAGGGTTCTACGCGACGGGGTTTCCAGAAGAGACCATTGCGAGCGAGGTTGCTCGACACCGTGGTCATGTTGCCCAGCGTGGCCGCCAATTCTGCCTGCAACTTGGGATCCTTCAGCAAAGCACCCACAGCACCACGACCTGCCTGAAGATCCTGAGTAATGTCGCGCACCGACAACGAGGCGTCTCGCAAACCGCCCAATGCCTCGCGGAGATTGGTTTCGTTCGTCAAAATCACTGAATCAGCCCGCACTAGCAGCGAGTCAGCACGTGTCACCAAGGCACCGACCTGAGCCGACAGCGGGGTCAACGTCGCAGAAAACGCCTGAAAATTGCTCACCGTTGCCGAGACTACCGGCTTCTCGGAAGAAACGAGAGATTCTACCTCGATGAGCGTGCGGTCCAGGCGCTCGGAAGTTAGCCGCAAGTTGGCCAGCGTGTTGGTCACATCTTTCAGCGTCGAAGCCGAGAGGATCATTCGGTCGACCCGGTCCACCACCTGATCCAACCGGGTCATCAGACCCACCGCACTGCGGGCCGCCTCCTGCAAGTTGAAGGGATCCACCGCGATGACCTCGGCGCCGTCCTGAAGCGGCGGTACGGCATTCTTGGTGGGAAGAATGGACACGAACTGATCGCCTAGAAACCCGCTCTGCTCGATCTCGAAGCGCGCATCCCCGAAAATGGTCACCGGCTTTTCGATACGGCACCGGATGGCCACGCGCCGACCATCACTCGACAGCGATATGTCCTCGACTGAGCCGATACGCACGCCGGACATGTTCACCGGCGCGCCCACCGCCAATCCACCGACATTGCCGGCGGAGATCAGAATGGTCCGACCCGAGCGCCAAAAAGACACACCCTTGCTGAAGTGGATGAGCAACGCGGCGATCAGCACCAAGCCGATCAGTACAAACAGTCCCACTTGTGCTGCGGGAGATTTCCGTTCTGGGGACTCACTCATTCAGATTTCTGGGGGTTGAGATTCCGTTGACGAAGCGGTGAATCACCGGATCGGTCGATTCCAAGATCTCCGCGGAGGGACCTTCGGAGTAAATCCGGCCTTCGTGAAGCATGAGGATTCGATTGCTGATGGTCCGGGCGCTCTTCATGTCGTGGGTGACGGCGATGCTGGTGACATGGAGTGTTTCCCAGACGCGACGTATGAGACGGTCGATGTTGTCTGCGGCAATCGGATCCAGGCCCGTGGTGGGTTCGTCGTAGAGCACGATTTCGGGACGGTAAACAATCGCCCGAGCCAGTCCGACACGCTTGCGCATGCCGCCCGAGAGTTCGCTGGGCATCTTGTGACCAATCCCGGGGAGTTCCACCATCTCCAAAGCTTCAGCCACACGCCGACGGATCTCGGCATCTGATTCCACCCCCTGACGGCGAAGCACAAATCCCACGTTCTCTTCAACCGTCAGCGAATCGAAGAGTGCAGCCATTTGGAAGAGCATCCCGTATTTCCGCCGCACCCGAAGGAGGCTGCGTTCGTTCATCGTCGTGATGTCCTCACCATCCACCCGAATGGTTCCAGAATCCGGTTGCAGCAACCCGATCAAGTGCTTGAGCAAGATACTCTTACCGCCACCACTGCGACCGATGATGACCACCGCCTCACCCCGATGAATATCCAGGGAAATTCCTCGCAAGACCTGCTGGGTCCCGAAGCTCTTGGTGACGTCTCGAACCTCGATCATGGATTCTAGTCAGGAGTAAAACAGACGCGACAAGAACAGCGTGAGGAAGAAATTGGTGATGAGGATGCTGATGCTGGCGGCCACCACCGCCTCCGTCGTCGCACGCCCCACTCCTTCGGCGCCCCCCTGACAGGTGAGTCCCTTGTAGCAACTCACCACCGCGATGATGGCACCGAAAACAATGGACTTGATCAAACCCGTCAGCACGTCGGGGGGATCGGTGTACCGAGTCATGTTCACCAAATAGTAGGCACTATCGATGCCCAGCAAATGCACACCCACCAACCAACTGGAAATGATGCCCACCACCACCGATTCCGCGGTCAACAAAGGGGCGGAGGCCAAAAGGGCCAGAAAGCGGGGAACCACCAGCGTATCCACCGGATGGGCGGCCAGTGTCCGGAGGGCATCAATTTGCTCCGTCACTTTCATGGTACCCAATTCGGCGGTCATCGCCGCGCCAACACGTCCGGTGAGCATCAATGCAGCAAGCACTGGGCCCAATTCACTGCTCATTCCAATGCTCACCACCGCCCCGGTTGCGGTGTCCATCTTCACCTTATGAAACTGCAGGAAGGTCTGGGCGCAAAGAACCATGCCGGTGGCCGCCCCCGTGGTGATCACCACGCTCTGGCTCTTGACCCCTACGAAGTGCAATTGATGGAGAAAATCCTTCCAGGAGGGACGCTGTTGCCGGAGCGAACGCAACGACTCCACCAACAATTGGAAGATCTCCCCCAACTGGGTCGTAAAAGCTCGAAAGCGTTGATGGATGATCAGTACCGGCACGGATGAATCCTCTAGGGACAGTGTTCACTTCCCATCCCAAAAGACAACCCTCCCGGGAAAACCTCACCGGGAGGGGGCCATCGAAACGGATTGGAGGCCAGTTTTTCGGGCCGTAGACTAGGAACTGAGCGCCCCTTCGGCGGCTTCGTTCCGCTGCTTGAAGAGCAGCTTGTCTTTGTCGGCCGTGACGGTCACCGGTTCCCCATCGATGAGGGTTCCGCGCAGAATTTCCTCCGCCAGCGGGTCTTCGAGATGTTTCTCGATGGAACGACGCATCGGGCGGGCTCCGTACTGCGGGTCGAATCCCTTCTCGATGAGGAACTCTCTCGCCTTGTCGTCGAGGATCACAGTGACGTTTTTGCGACGAATCCGCTCAAGCACCTTGGCCACCTCGAGATCGAGGATGGTGTTGAGTTCGGGCTTGCCCAACGAACGGAAGACCACGATGTCGTCGAGACGGTTGAGGAACTCAGGCCGGAAGAACTTCTTGGCTTCGTCGAGTACCCGGCCCCGCATGGCCTCGTAGCTGGCGTCGTCGCTGGACTTCGCAAAGCCCATGCTCCCCTGCTTGCGCAAGGCCTCAGAGCCCACGTTGGACGTCAGCAGGACAATCGTGTTCCGGAAATCGACCACACGACCCAAAGAGTCGGTGAGTTTGCCCTCCTCGAGGATTTGCAGGAGCATGTTGGTCACGTCGGGATGGGCCTTTTCGATCTCGTCGAAGAGCACCACCGAATAGGGCTGGCGACGCACCTTTTCGGTCAGCTGACCGCCCTCTTCATAGCCCACATAGCCCGGCGGCGAACCGATCAGACGGCTCACGGTGAACTTCTCCATGTACTCGGACATGTCGAGCTGGATGAGGGCCTGATTGCTGCCGAACATTTGCTCGGCCAGCGTGCGCGCCAAGAGGGTCTTGCCGACGCCGGTTGGGCCGAGCAGTGCAAAGCAACCAATTGGGCGCTTGGGATCCTTGAGGTCGGTACGGGCCCGACGCAAAGCCTTGGCCAAGGCCGCCACGGCATCCTTCTGGCCGACGACCGATTTGGCCAATTCGTCCTCGATGGCCAGGAGTTTCTGCATTTCGGACTGGCCCATCCGCTTGAGAGGAATGCCGGTCCACTTGGCCACCACCTGCAAGATGTCGTCCTCCGAGACCACCACCCGCTTCTCGTCCTTGGCGGTCTTCCAGTCGGCCAACGTCTTCTCGAGACGTTCCTTGGCGGATTTCTCCTGGTCGCGCAACTGGGCCGCACCCTCGAAATCCTGATCCTTGATGGCCTGCTCCTTCTTCTGACGCAGCGTCTCGATCTCGGCCTCGATGTCCTTGACGTTGGGCGGGCGCTGCATGGCGCCGATCCGGGCCTTGGAGCCGGCTTCATCGAGCACATCGATGGCCTTGTCGGGCAGGAAACGGGCCGTGATGTAGCGATCCGAAAGCTTCACGCAAGCCTCCACCGCATCAGCGGTGAACTCAGCCTTGTGATGGTCTTCGTACTTGGACTTGAGACCCGTGAGAATCGCGATGGCGTCTTCGACCGACGGTGGCTCCACCTTGACCGTCTGGAAACGGCGTTCGAGTGCCGAGTCCTTTTCGATGTACTTGCGGTACTCGGACAACGTCGTGGCTCCCACGATCTGAAGCTCACCGCGGCTGAGGGCCGGCTTGAAGATGTTGGAGGCATCCATGGTCCCCTCGGCCGAACCCGCTCCCACGATGGTGTGCAACTCATCGATGAACAGGATGACGTTCTTGGCCTTCTTGATCTCGTCCATCACGGCCTTGATGCGCTCTTCGAATTGGCCGCGGTACTTGGTGCCGGCAACCATCAGCGCGAGATCCAAGGTAACCACCCGCTTGGAGGCCAGCAGTTCGGGCACGTTGCCTTTGGCGATCTCTTGAGCCAAACCCTCGACGATGGCCGTCTTGCCCACGCCCGCCTCACCCAGAAGCACCGGGTTGTTCTTGGTACGGCGGCACAGGATCTGGATGACCCGCTCGATTTCACCGCTGCGGCCGATGACCGGATCCATGTCGCCCTTCTTGGCGATCTCGGTGAGGTCGCGACCAAAGGCCTTGAGGGCCGGCGTCTTCTGGTCCTTGCCTTTGTCGCCCCGCGGCGGCGCCTTGCCAGCCTCGACGGTCTCCGGAGAAGGCTCTTTCTCACCGCCCTCTTCCTCACCCGCCTGAAACTGGGGATCCAGCTCCTTCAGGATCTCTTGGCGACACTGCTCGATGTCGACTTCCAGATTCCGCAACACCTTGGCAGCCACGCCATCGCCCTCGCGCAGGAGACCGAGCAGGATGTGCTCGGTGCCCACGTAGGTGTGGTTCAGGGCCTTGGCCTCTTTGGCGGCCAGCGCCAGAACCTTCTTCACCCGGGGGGTGTAAGGGATATTTCCGCCCGACTTGCCTTCACCGCCGCCGCGAACTTCCTTTTCGACCTCCTGACGAACCGTATCGAGGTCTAAGCCCATCTTCTGCAGCACATTGACCGCAACGCCCTGCCCCAGCTTGATCAAGCCCAGCAACAAATGCTCGGTGCCGACGAAGTTGTGGTTGAAGCGATCGGCCTCCTTGCGCGCTAGGGCCAGAACCTGCTGGGCGCGAGGGGTGAAGTTGTTGAGGGATTCTTCGCTCATGTTATCAAGTGTACCAGCGCAGCGATGCACCGGATGGGCCTAATCTGGTCACCGAAGCCAAGTCCGTCAAAAGTTCTTCAGGAGGACCCTGTGTTTTCGGACCGTTCCGCGACATCAAGCCCGTGGGTGTGCAGCGGCATAAACCGCTTTCAGACGCTCCACCGTGACATGGGTATAGACCTCGGTGGTCTTGAGGTTCTTGTGCCCGAGCAACTCCTGAACGGCCCGCAAGTCAGCCCCGTCTTCGAGGAGGTGGGTGGCGAAACTGTGGCGCAATTTGTGGGGAGTCAGAGCCGGATCCAATCCGGCCAGTGCCAGGTATCGCTTCAGGCGACTCTGGATCCGCACCGGGCTGAGCGCCGCCCCGCCCCGCCCCTGAAAGACCGGATCCGACGGCTTTTGGCCCGCATTTGAAGCGCCCCAGTAGGCCTCCAGGGCTTTCAGGGCGGGTTCACCAAAGGGAACCACCCGCTCCTTGCGACCCTTGCCGACCACCTGAAGGGTGCGAGCGATCAGGTCCACTTGTTCGTTGCGCAACGCACACACCTCGCTGATCCGGAGGCCGGATGAGTAAATCAATTCCAGGACCGCCGCATCCCGCAACCACTCGACCGGGTCTGGCGCCGGACCGTCCGCGGCGGCCGATCGCAAGCGCCGAAGTTCCTCGAGCGGAGCCTGCAACAGGCGTTCCATATCGGAAATCGGGAGAAACCGGGGCAAACGCCGTTCCTCCTTGGGGACGCGAAGACCGCGAACCGGTTGCTCACTGACCTCCTTTCGACGCAGCAAATAGCGATAGAATGTCCGCAACGCACTCAACCGGAGGCGGACCGAAGCTCGGCCCAACTGCTGTCGCCCCAGCCACCGCAAGTATTGCCGGAAATGATCCCGGGTCAGCCGCGGCCATTCCGGAGCCACCCCGCCGGCAATACCTCGATGCCACTGGATGAATTCCTCCAACGCCTGTCGGTAATTGCGGACCGTGTAATCGGAGGCAACCCGCACGGATCCCAGATCAGCCAGAAAGCCCAAGGCCAAGGGATCCAATGGAGAGGTCTCCGACACGCTGCGAGGCTAGTTTTTTTTCCGGATTCCGAAACGCCAAAAAGACACCCTGTCCGAAAGTATCCCTGCACCGAACCCCAAGATTCACCACCCGGTATGAGCTTGACCAGTACCTCGGCCTCGGTCGACTCCACGACCCTCGCCGGTACCGCCACGGCTGGCAGCGACTACACCGCGACCACCGTCACGGTCTCCCTCGCCGTGGGCACGGTTTCCGCGACTGCCACCATCCCGGTGCTGAACGATGCGGTGATTGACTCGGATGAGACGGTCAACATGACCTTGGAGTCTGCGGTCAACAGCACCTTGGGAACTCCAGCGGCAACGGTGCTGACCATTCGAAACACGGACAGCGAGTTCGCGTTCGCCGGGGACAAGTAGTTCCCAGAAAACGCGGGCAGTGCCGGGGTCTGGGTCACCCGCACCGGTGGGGTGGTCACACGCGCCACAGTTCGGTACTCCACGGCCAATGGCTTGAGCCACTGCCGGGACCGACTACTTGGCCGCCTCGGCGATATTGAACTTTGCGGTCGATGAGACCTCAAAACAGGTCCTGATCACCCGTCGCGATGAACTGGCCCTGGAAGGCAACGAGGCCTTTACCGTCGTGCTGTCCCAACCCACCGGGGAGACGACGCTAGGCGCGCTGAAGCGCATGACAGTGACGTTGGTCGACAACGAGGGTGGCGCGGGCGCAGTGGTCGACGGTATCCACGTGTCGCGCCGTCGTCCGGAAGGCAAGGCCGTGCCCAAGTTGCGATTCGCTGGACCCGCGGGATCCCAGGTGCGACTGGAGTCATCCACCAACATGACCCCTTGGGTAACGCGAGAAACCCTCACATTGGAGGCCGGCGAAGCGGTGTGGACCGAGCCGGAAGAAGCAGCAGAGGGACGGTTGTGTCGGGCCGTGGTCGCGGAGACACCAGAGAATCATTGAGGCACCGAAATCGACCATGCGGTCCGATTGGCACAACCGTTGGAACCTGACACGGCCTGCCCCATTTTTCGCCCCCCCGGCGCGTCCAGTCACAAAACCATCGTGCTGATCCCCGCTGGATCGCCCAGCCTCAGCGGGGGGCATTGGAGACCCGAAGCTCGCGGAAATAGGCCTGCAACGCATCCAGTACCTGCGGCTCGAGATCCGTGAACGCCGGCATCTTCGAGGTCGGCTGCAGCGACTTCGGTTTGACCACGTACTTCCGGAAGTAGTTGGTGTTCGACGCCCAAGTTTTGATGAGCAGCCAAGGCCTTCCGGACAGGGTGCCCCCGAAGTCGGCATGGCCGTGGCAACCGAAACACTCGCGAATGGCGATCTCCTGTCCCTGTCTGGCCAACTTCGAGGCGTCTCCCGTCAGGCGGATCCGGTCCAGAGTAGTCGCCGCCGTCCGAAATTCGATGCGCACCACGCTGTACGGAAAATGCAGGGGCTCGGGCCTTCCGAGGACCGTCTGGTCAGCTCGCGGCCTGAAGTCCGCGGCGTTGATGTAGTACGGCGCCATCTGGAGGCCGGTCAGCTTGCTCCGGCCCC
>CAMATE010000157.1 GCA_945861075.1 Akkermansia muciniphila | reverse complement strand
ACCTTCTCCGAATACTGGATGGACGACTGGGCTGAACCACCGCCCGATTCACGGCCTTCCGGCTCCAGCGCCACCGGTGCGACCGCGACCGGGGCGGGCGGAGTCACCGGGACCGGAACAGAAACCGGAGGGGGCACTACCGGGGCTGGCACCGGGGGCACAACGGCCACGGTGGATTTGGAATTGTTGGCAGTGGGAGCCGCGGAAGAAACCGGATCGCCATCCGCGGGAAGGATTCCACCGGTCTTGAGCGCAGCCACCTGGGGCGGGCGGGTGCCTGAGCTTTCGATGAACTGGGACCCCACGTAAGCCGACAAACCGGCAGGCGGCTCCACTTGCAACCAACCATCTGATTCACGGATCTCGGTCAGCGCCGCCCCTTTCTTGAGCACTCCCAGCTCGCCGTAGTTGCGGCCCGGCCCCACCCGCAGACGGGCTTCAGGGGCCTTGATTTGGTGAGCGGCCCGGTCGACCAAGGGCGCATAAACCCACACCGCGACCTTCGATGGCAGCGCGACCCGAGTGAAACCATCCTTGGCGCTCCCTTGAGTTTCTAGCGTCTCACCGCGCTTCATCCAGACCAGGACCTCGCCATCCAGGGAGGGTTGCGAGCGGATGTTGACCCGGTCGCCGCGGATCACAACGGTGTCCGCCAAGGCAGGGATCGCGCACGTCAATGCGGCGAGAAACAGGAATCGAGGACGAGGATTGAAGGACAAAAGGGCCGAAACGGACGAGCAATTCATGCGTTCGAAAGCAATGACCGGATTTCCGTCGGCGTCAATGCGCGCCACTTGCCCAGAGGTAATTCTCCCAACTTGATGGGTCCGATCTGGGTTCGACGCAACTCGGCGACGGTGTGGCCCAGAACTTCGAAAAGTCGGCGGATTTCCCGATTCTTACCCTGAGACAACTCCAACTCCACCACGCTGTGGGAGTTGTTGGCATCGACCAATCGAGCCCGTTCGGCCTTCAAAAGATCTCCCTCGTGCTCAACGCCTTGTGTGAAGCGGGTCAGTTGCGAGGACTCCAGTCGCCCTTCGACCACAGCCACGTATTTCTTGCGCACACCGTAGCGCGGGTGGGTGAGCTTCAGCGAGAATTCGCCATCATTGGTGAGGAAAATAAGTCCCTGACTGTCCCGGTCCAAGCGACCCACCGTGAATAAGTTGGACCACTCCGCCGGCAACAATTGACCCACCACGCGGCGTGTTTCGGGATCGGTCCGGGTGCAAATGAAGCCCGGCGGCTTGTTGAGCGCGATGTAGAGCTTCTTGCGGGCACGCACCGGACGACCTTCCGCCGCAACGGTGTCATGAACCGGATCCACCTTGGACCCCAACTCGGTGACCACGCGTCCATTGACCGTCACCCCGCCGCGGGCGATCAACTTTTCGGAGGCGCGCCGGGAGGCGACACCGGCATCGGCTAGGAACTTCTGAAGTCGAACAGTGGGCATGGGATGGTTGAAAATCGCGACGCCGATTGCGGGTTTTCTGAATCACCCACAATCGGCGTCTTTGAGAATGGCGTCCTTAACTCGACGTCCAGGGAACAGACGTCTTGGGAATGAACGTCCTAGGAATTGGGGCCAAAGCCCGTCACTGGAAGCCTGCCATTGATGATCGCAGGGCTGATTCCTCCAGTCGGACCGGCCGCCACATCACTCCGGCGGACGGGTCTTGCGCAGACCGGTCACGCGGTCGCCTTCCTTCCACTGGGAACGGCCCTTGAGAACGGCGACGCGCTCAAAGCGCTTGAGAACATTACGTTTGGCCCCGGTGGTCCCGGAGGCGCGGAGGCTGTTGTGCTGCGACATAAAATCGGATGTTCCGCTGACGACGATACAGGCCCCTCGAATGGGCCGACCGCAACCAGCGAGCCCGTGGTTGTAGCGGGAGGCGCAGGAGTTGCAAACCGGATTTTTCAGAGAAATCGCAATCGCAGTCCCAAGACCCATGCCAACACCGATCCAAACCCAGCCAGTTTCCACTCATTTTCCGCATGCATTCCATGGCGTTCCGGAGGGATGGTCAGCGCCATGCCGCTGGTGGCCCGATCAACCTTCCGCCCACTACTGGGGCTGGGAAATGCCCACCTGCAAACCCTTCTTCCGGCCATCGCCCGGCGGCTGCCCCCACTGCTCTGGTCTCGCGAACGCCTCGAATTGGACGACGGGGATTTCCTCGATCTGGATTGGCTGAACCCGGGCCAGCGACGGTTGCTCATTGTTTCTCACGGTCTGGAAGGCCACTCCCGCCGACCTTACGTCGCAGGATTGGCCCGGGCCGCGAGCCGACGCGGTTGGTCGGTGCTGGCGTGGAACTTCCGCGGCTGCTCTGGCGCACTCAACCGCCTGCCCCGCTTCTACCACAGCGGCGCCTCCGAAGACCTGGCGGCCGTCGTGGAGCACGCCGTGCAAACCCACCGTTTTAAATCCATCGCAGTCGCCGGATTCAGCCTGGGCGGCAATTTGACGCTCAAATACCTCGGCGAACACCACCCCTCCAGCGCAGCCATTGCTGCGGGAGTCGCCCTCTCCACTCCTTGCGATCTGGCCGCGTCATCCGCCGCCATGGAAGCAACGCACGTCCGGCCTTACATGGCTCGATTCCAAAGGGACATCCTTCGCAAGTGGGCCCTCAAGAGGACGCTGTTTCCGGGATTGATCCCAGAGATCGACCCGCGCCGGCAGCGCACCTTCCGACAAATCGACAACACCTTCACCGCCCCGATGCATGGATTCGCCGACGCGGAGGAATATTGGCGAAGGTGTTCGGCCAACGCCTTCCTCCCCTTCATTCAAGTGCCGACCTTGATCCTGAATGCCGCGGACGACCCGTTTCTGGCGCCGAATTGCTTCCCCCGAGAGTTCGCTGCCCAGAGCCACCGGATTCATTTGGAGGTTCCAGATCATGGGGGACATGTGGGCTTCATGGACCGTTGGGGTTCTGAAGCCGATCTTTGGTCGGAGGTTCGGACGCTGGATTTTCTGGAGCCCTTCTGCGGGTGCTGATCTCCGGCTGATGGCCTCAAGATTTCTGCCCCGTCTGGCAAGGCAACCCAAACGCAGACTGCGAAGAGGGTGCGATGAGGACTTGCCAATCCGTCACAATCGTCCATGTACGCCGGGTGCCTCACCGACTCTTGCTCGCGTTGTGCCTGTGGGTCTGCCCATTGGTGGCTGAAGACTGGCCCCGACTCCTCGGGCCACGGCTCAACGCCACCAGTTCCGAGACTGGGCTCCTGACTCGCATCCCCAGCAATGGCCCTCCGGTGCGATGGGACAAAGCCATCGGCACCGGATATGCCGCGCCGTCGGTGGCCTATGGCCGGTTATTCCTCTTCCACCGGCAGGGTAATCAGGAACTCACCGAAGCCTGGGATGCTCGAACCGGCGACCCGATTTGGAAACACACCCAGCCCAGCGCCTACCGAGACCCTTACGGCTACAACAACGGACCGCGCTGCGCTCCCCTCATCGACGATCACCGGGTCTACACCTTCGGAGCGGAGGGTCTCCTCACCTGTCTCGATGCCGAAACGGGGAAACAGCTCTGGCAACGCCACACAGCCGAGGAATTCGAAATTCCCAATGCCTTCTTCGGTGTCGGTAGCACCCCGTTGATGGAAGGCGGCAAACTCTGGGTCATGGTGGGCGGGCAACCCAATGCCACGGTGATTGCTGTGGATCCAAAAACAGGAAAAACCCTTTTGGAATCCGTGGGTGAAAAGAACTGGACCGGCCAACCCATGCTGGGATGGCCCGGTGATCGGACCGTTGAGTGGCGACGTTGGGAGAAGACGGCCAGCTACGCTTCCTTGATCGCCTCGGAGATCCACGGGCGACGTGTGATTCATGCCCTGACCCGTCAAGGGCTGACGGTGCTCGACCCCAAGGAGGGTCAGGTGCTCTTCAGCCGCTGGTTCCGCGCCCGGGTGGACGATTCGGTGAACGCCATGACCCCGCTGGTCATCGGCAACGATGTCCTCATCTCCAGCGCCTATTACCGATCGGGATCGGTGCTGCTGCGCGGAAGCCCAGGAGCCACCAACTTCACGGAGGTTTGGTCGGGCCTCGGATTGGAAATGCACTGGAGCCAGCCCATTCGGGTGGGTTCCCACCTCTACGGGTTCAGTGGACGCAACGAGCCGGATGCGGTCTTGCGCTGCGTCGATTACGAGACCGGCAAGGTAGCCTGGGAGCGCAGCGAACGTTGGCCGCCCCACAGCGCGGAACAACCCCCGGTGTTTGGTCGCGGCTCGTTCATCCTCATTGAAGGGCGACTCCTAGCTCTGGGTGAAGGCGGCTTGCTCGGGCTCTTCCAACCGAATCCGGAACGGTGCGAGGAACTGGGTCGCTGGCAAGTCCCCTCGATGCATTATCCGTGCTGGGCAGGGCCCGTCCTTTCAGGCGGTTTGGTCTACTTGCGCAGCGAAGACCACTTGGTTTGCCTCGACCTCCGTGCCAACGCAAAACGTTGAACCCCGGATCATTTCGACCCAGTGACCGATTCAACTCATCGATCCTTTCAACCCGCACACATGGATCCGTGGCCATCTCCTGAAATCCGCAGACGACTCGACCTCGCCTTGGACAGCCACCGGCACTGGACCGGCCGCGATTTGGTTCCCGGGCTGGCTCTCTCAGGCGACGACGCGCGATACCAGACGCTGTGGTCCATGCCGCGAGTGCTCGTGTCTCACGGAATCCAGGAAGATCCGGTGTTCTGGTTCGGAAACAGCGCGGCCCTCACGCTCTGGGAACTGGATTGGGACTCCTTCACCCGCACCCCCTCCCGCTACACCGCCGAAGCGCCCCTGCGCGATGAACGCGCCCGACTCCTCGATCAGGTCACGCGCCACGGGTTCATTGATGATTACGCCGGGATACGCATTTCCCGGACGGGAAAACGCTTCCGAATCCGACAGGCCGTGGTGTGGAATCTGCGCGACGAACGGGGTGATCACGCCGGACAGGCCGCCTCGTTCACCGATTGGGAATTCCTCACATGAAGACTGCCGCCATCCTTGGAGCCTCCGCCGACCCCGCCAAATTCGGACACAAGGCCGTGCTGGCCTACGCCCGACAGGGCTACGCGGTCTGGCCGGTGAACCCCAAGGAATCCCAGATCGCCGGTCACCCTGCCTATCGGGACCTCGCCTCACTGCCGGGCCGACCCGATGTGATCAGTGTGTATTTGCCCCCTCCGGTCCTCTTGAACCAGCTGCCTGCGATCGCCAACCGGGGATGCGACGAACTCTGGCTCAATCCCGGCACCGACAGTCTGGAGGTCGTCGCCGAAACTGAACGCCTCGGGCTACCCATTATCCGCGCGTGCAGCATCGTCGGACTGGGGCTCTCCCCAGCCCAGCTGGGCGCTTGAGACCTTGGGCGTCCTGGCCGCCTTCACACTAGGGCTGGACTGCCGGCGCCGTTGGGCTTCACTCAGGCAATGGCTTCCCTGACTCACACGCTCATGACTGCCGCTGCCTTGGCCGCCCTGCCCCTCTCCGCTGCAAAACACCTGCTCTACGTCGGCACCTATACCGGTCCGAAGAGCGAGGGTATTTACGCGTTCCGCTATGATGACCACACCGGAACCGCCGAACCACTCGGGCTGGCGGCCAAGTCGGCCAATCCCAGCTTTTTGGCCATTCATCCCAATGGTCGATTCCTGTACGCGGTGAATGAGACCGATCAATGGCAGGGCAAGCCCGGTGGTTCGGTCAGCGCCTTCGCCATCGACACGGCCTCCGGAAAACTCCGGGAACTCAGCCAGCAATCCACGATGGGCGGGAGCCCCTGCCACTTGTCGGTGGACGCCAGCGGGCACCATGTCCTGGTGGCCAATTACGGGGGCGGCAGCGTGTTGTCCCTGCCCATCCAACCCGATGGGGGGCTGGCCCAACACACCTTCTTTTCGCAGCACACCGGCAACAGCGTGAACTCCGCACGCCAGAAGGAACCGCACGCCCATTCGGTGAACTTGTCGCCGAACAACCGGTTCGCCTATGTCGCCGACCTGGGAACCGACCGCATCCATCACTACGCCTTCGACCCGGCCAAAGGGCTCACCGCTGCCACCCCCACCCTCGACACACGACTGGCCCCGGGCAGTGGCCCCCGCCATTTCAGCTTCAGCCCCGACGGCCATCACGCCTATGTCATCAATGAGATGACCTGCACGGTGACCGGCTTCCGATACGAACCCGCCACTGGAAAACTGTCCGAGTTGGGATCGGTTTCCACGGTCCCAGCCGGGACGGACATGAATGGCGTTTCGACGGCCGAAGTGCGGGTCCACCCCTCGGGCAAATTCGTCTTCGGTTCGAACCGTGGACACGACTCCATCGCCGTGTTCGCGCGCGACACGGCTTCCGGGAAACTCACTCCGGTCGAGGTGCGTAAGATGGGCGGTCAGACCCCACGAAACTTCACCATCGATCCTTCCGGAAAATTCCTGCTCGCCGCAGGACAGAGCTCGCACGACATCCACTCATTCCGGATCGATGCGAAGACCGGTCAACTCACACCCACCGAACAACGCTGGGAAGTGGGTTCCCCCGTGTGCCTGCGGTTTGTGCCGCTGAAGTGAATCAAACCCGATCGGCCCAGCGCGGATCGGCAGCCAGCTTGCGAACCAGGTCCTTGATCTTTTGAGACTCGGACTTGGACGCCACCAGGGTCGCGTCGTCGGTGAGAACCAGAATGCTGTCCTTCACGCCCACCAGTGTGATGGGGGTGCGACCCCGAGTGCGGCCGTCAAAGACGATGTTGCGGGCGGCATCGACATGCACCAGATCCCCGATGGCGGCATTGCCCTCGGCATCTTGCTTGAGGTGGCGGGCCAGTGCCGGCCAGGCCCCCAGATCATCCCAGTCAAAGCGACCGTCAGCCACGACGACGTTCTGCGCCTTTTCCATGAGGGCGAAATCCACGCTGATCTTTCGGATCTCGGGGTACTCCTGAGCCAGGACCGTCTCGAGGCGCTTGGGGCCCTTGGCAGCAGCGGCAAACCAACGCTGACAGGCCTGATGCATCTCCGGCTGGTGCACGGACAAAGCATTGGTGACCGTCACAAAGGACCACACGAACATGCCCGCATTCCAGCGGTAATGCCCTGACGCGAGGTATTCCTGAGCCTTCTCCAGGGAGGGTTTTTCCACGAACCGTTCGACCTTGAAGAAGGGAGTCTTGAGCGCCTTGCCCGTCGTGGGCGCGGGCAGGATTTTCCCGGAGTGGATGTAACCGTAACCCGTCTCTGGGCTCGTGGGCTGGATCCCGATGGTGACAATGACCTGACCACGCGAAGCCACATCGAAGGCGTCCGAGAGGACTTGCCGAAACCCTTTCTCGTCATGGATGACATGATCCGCAGGTAACACGGCCATCACAGCCGTTGCAGAGCGAGCTCCAACCACCGCCGCCCCCAGGGTGACCGCTGCGCAAGTATCCCGGCCCACCGGTTCGCCGATCACATTTTCCTTGGGCAACTCCGGCAATTGCCGACGCACTTCCGCCGCCTGGACGGCGTTGGTGATGATGAGAATATTGGCTGCCGGCACCAACGGCCGCACCCGATCCACGGCCTGCTGCAAGAAGGATCGATCTCCCAGAAGACGAATGAGTTGCTTGGGCGTTTTCTCGCGGCTCACGGGCCAAAACCGCTCGCCGCGTCCGCCAGCCATGATGATGACAAAGCGGTCTGATGACGCACCGCGGGTCTTGGAAGCGGCAGCGGAAACCTTCCGGGAAGCCGACGACGAGGCAGCGACTGGCACGGCCTTGACCGCCTTAGATGGCGACTGGGGAGCCTTGGCTTGAGTGCGAGGAGCCGGCTTGGCCTGAACGGCCGTCTTCTTGGAGGGCGAACGCTTCATGGATTGGATTGTGAGTTCATCCAACACCAGATGCGCTGGAGACTTCAACGGATTCCAACCGCGGAGGGGTCTCATGGACCCTTGTCCTAGCCACTCGAGTCAGAGCGGTCGGATGGGCACCTGCCATTCCAACTCGAAGCCGTCGTCCCGAAGCCGTTTCTGGAATTCTGCGGTGAGGTCCGATTTGGCGTGGACCTCGGCCGGAGTCCGTTTTCGGTCCAAGCAAAACGCGGCCAAAGCCCCGGCGGCTTCTCCAATGTTCCACTCCACCGGATGCAACCGATAACACCCGTTGGCGATGTGGGTGACTCCCAAACACTTGCCCGCTGCGATGAG
>CAMATE010000156.1 GCA_945861075.1 Akkermansia muciniphila | reverse complement strand
GTGCGCGGGAGCGAAATCCCCGGTCCGGTCATCGAGACGTTCGGGGCTGTTGGCGTTAGCCTCATGCTGTTCTACGTGCTGCGGTTGCCCGCCGGCGAGCGACCGAGCTCGGGCGACTTCACCTCCTTCGTTGGTTCGCTGTTCATGCTGTATCAGCCCATTAAGAATCTCAGCCGGCTTTGGAGCCAACTGGAACAAGGTCGGGCCGCGGGTGAGCGGTTGTTCCCGATTTTGGCGACGGCGAGTTCGGTGGTGGAACCCGTGCAGTCCCGACCGCTCCGGGCCCAGGGAGCGACCGTCTCCTTCGAGAATGTCTCGTTCCGATACACCGACCGGCCGGTTCTCAACGGCTTCTCCTTGTCCATCCCGACCGGATCGCTGGTGGCCCTGGTGGGGGAGAGCGGTTCTGGCAAGACCACCGTGGCCAATTTGCTGCTGCGTTTTTACGATCCGCAGCTCGGGCACATCCGGATCGGTGGCGTCGATTTGCGGGAGGTCCGTTCTTCGGACCTCCACGACCAGATGGCGGTGGTGAGTCAGGATACGATGCTCTTCAACGACACGATCCGGGCCAACATCCGCATGGGGCGTCCTGGGTCCACCGACGCCGAGATCGAGGCCGCAGCCCGCGCCGCCCATGCCGATGGCTTCATCCGCGAAAAGCCCCAAGGTTATGATACGGTGGTCGGAGAACGGGGTAATTCACTCTCCGGCGGACAACGTCAGCGCATTGCCATCGCGCGTGCGATCTTGCGCAACTCGCCCATTCTCATCCTCGATGAGGCGACCAGCGCCCTCGATGCCGAGTCGGAACGGGCCGTTCAAGCCGCCCTCGAAACGCTCATGGTGGGTCGCACTACCCTGTGCATCGCCCACCGGTTGTCTACCATCCAGCGGGCCGACATCATTGTGGCCATGGAAGCCGGTCGGATGGTCGAGCAGGGGACCCATGCCGAACTGCTGGCGCGGGGCGGATTGTATGCCCGCTTGCATGCCTTGCAGTCGGGCGGTTCGTGAATCGGGAGAAGAGGTGATCGGAGACCGACATTGAGCTGGGTCGTGTCAGGCGTTGTTTTGAGCCCTGCCAAAATCCAACCCATCGCACCCAATTGGACCGAGACGTCAGCGTCGCCACCAACTCCGGCCTGAGGCGGGCGCTGCCCCGGAGTCCGAAACATCGGTCGTCGAGGCGGTCACGGGTTCCGGATTGCGCCCGGTGAGTTGACGGACCAGCAACTGGCTGCGGGCTGCCGTCAGGGCCATGATGAATTCGTCGTAACTGGCGAAGCGGTCTCCCGGATTCTTAGCCATGGCCTTGGACAACGCCTCGCTCGTGGCTCGGCTAATGGTCGAAAGGACCTCGTTGGCCGGCCGCAGCGGGATCGCGACGTGGGCCGCAACCACATCTTCGACCGTGGGCGCCTCGAAGGGAACATGCCCGGTCAAAGCGTGGTACAAGGTTCCGGCGAGGCTGTAGATGTCGCACAGGAATGTATCACCCTCCTGCCGCACCCGTTCCGGAGCGATGTAATAGGGCGTGCCGAAAATCGGGGCGTAGGCGTCGGTGTCGGCGTCGGCCTTCTTGGCGAGGCCGAAGTCCACCACCTTGGGTTCGCCGTCGGCACTGAAGAGGATGTTGCCCGGCTTGATGTCGAGGTGCAGCAAACCCCGCTTCAAGGCCGCCTGCAGGGCTCCGGCCACCTTGATCCCGACGTCCAGCACGTCGAGTTCCGGGAGGGTCTTCTCGGACTCGATCCGACTGTCGAGGCTCCCGGCATCCGCAATCTCCATCGCCAGGAAGCGCAGGCCTTCGTGGTAGTCGAAGGTGTAGATGTGGATGATGTTGGTGTGGTTGATCTGGGCGCAGGCCCGAGCCTCGACGGCGAAGTTGTTCACGGCCGCCGGATCTTCGGCGAACTCCTGCTTCATCAGTTTCACGGCCACTTCGCGACCCAGAGCGGTATCCCAAGCCCGGTACACCGTGCCCATGCCGCCCGAGGCGATCTCCGAGCGGAGCTCATACTGGCGCAGCATCATGGGCATCATTACCGAGGCCTGGCACTTGGTGCAGGTCACCGTGCCCAACGGCGCGAGATCGCCGGGGATGAACTGCTTGGCCCCGCACGCCGGGCAGGAAACCATCTTCAGGGCCTTTTTCTGGGATGCCGTTTGCTCCATGAGTTGCGGGCAAAGTCTATGCTCCACCCGCCCCGGGACAAGGGCGGTGAGGATTTTTCGGTCAGGTGCCTGTCTGTTGGGTGCCAGCGGCGCCGGACGCAGCGAGTCCTACTTCTTGGGGTCCAGGTTGGCAGCGAGGTCGGCCTCGGTGATCGTGGATTCCACGCCGCCGGCCGGGACCTCGATTTGCGCCAGCCAGAGCAGGGCGTTGAGGAAAATCTTCCGTTGGTTCGGATCGCCCCAGTTCTTGTGCGTGTGGCCACCGGTGAAGCCCATGCCGCGGCCACCGTCGATGCGCTCGTGCACCCACATCATGGCCTCGCGCCGACCGGAGGCGGCAACGATGTGCGCGTAGGGTCCTGGCGGGTAGACGTAGGGTCCTTTGCGGACGGCGTCGGACGGAGCGTCTTCGAGCAGCCAGGTGACCGGGCGGCCGTTCTCTGACCAGCGCATGTTGACGTACCATTCGTCACGGGTGGAGAAGGGTTTCACGCCGCGGCTCACCGGGTGGTTCGGGAAGGTGGTGAACTTCGGGCTCCACATCGGGTTGATGCTGTATTGGTGCTCATAATGCCCGCCGATCCATCGGATCATGGCATCACCGGGGTCGCCCGCGGGCACCTCGACGCCGTAGTGGGCGAAGCCCAAGCCGGCTCCGCGCGAGGACAACCGGTCGATGAAGGCCATGCGCTCCGGCTTGATGGCCGGATGTCCGCCGCCGCCGTCGGCGTAGATGAGCAAGGCATCCACTCGTTCCAGCGCGGCGTTGTCGTCGACGGTCTTGCCGCCTTCGACCTTGGTGGGCCAGCCATTGGAATACACCTGCACCTCCAAATTCGGCACACCAGCCAGCGCTTTCTGGAACAGCAGGCAACCAGCCCGGAACTCGTGCATGCCGGAGGGATGGCTGGGACGTCCGGCGATGAGTGCAATGCGTCGGGTCTTGGCGGCGTCCTTGGCCAGCAGGGAGGGGGTTGGTGTCAGCAACAAGGCCACCAGCGCGGCGATGGCGGCAGGCAGGAATCGATTCATGGATGTGCGATCAGGGTTTTCGGTGAACTGAATCCGGTCAAGGCGTTGTCCACACCACGCGATAGAATTGCACGGCCGCGTTGGTTGGCAGGGCAATGTCGAACGAGAGTTCGTGATTGAGGAAGCCGGGTTCGTTGCCGGGGGCGTCTACGGGGCGCCACTCGGGCGAATCCAGCGAAGCGCTTCCTTCTAATCGCAGGGAGACATTTGCTGGTCGTCGCAGCCGCAGATGCAGGCCCGCGGAGCCGGTTTCCCAGAGTGGACGCCACCGGTTCGCGGCCAGCGTCGGGTCGGTGTTCCCTAGGAATTCGAGATAATCCGAATTTCCGTCGCCATCCGAGTCGTTGTCTCGCGGTGGCTCGGAGGGATAGGGGATTCCCGTGTGTTTGCTCAACCAATCGCTGAACGACACCTTGTTGCTCAGGGCTTGGATCCATTGGGTCAGCAAGGCCGCACCCACGGGGTCGGTCTCGTTGGAACCCAGGGGCGGCATGCGCAGGGCATCCTTGCGACTCATGCGGTGGAGGAGGACCGAACGGCCTGGATTGCCCGGAGCGATCACCCGGGCTCCAGAGACTCCCGCCGAATTGAGGACCACGCCATCCACCAGGCCGGCCGCGTCCGTGGGTGTGGTGATCCGGGCGTCCCACAGGCCGCCGCCGAGTCCGCCAGGCTGGTGACAGAAAGCGCAGTTGACGTCGAGGTAGCGTCGAACTTGCCACTCCAGACTGGTCGGCGATCGAGGCCCGGCCATGGGCGAATCCGGTTCGGAATAGCGGGGTAGGGTCCGCAAGACTTCGGGCGGATTGCTGAAATAACCGGCGGCCTTCCAGGCAGCGAGTTGCGACTCCGTGCTACCGGCCGCGGTCGTCCGATCTCGATGGAGTTGTCGGGTATTGAAGCTCAGAGATCCGCCCGCCTTAGGATTGTGGCAGGTCAGGCATTCGTTTTGGCTGGGGTAGTGCCAGATTTGGTTCCGAAGCACGTCGCCGTCCCGGATGGGGATCGACTCGTCCTCGCCCGCTTCCGACACCAACGTTGCGGTGGTGGGTGAGGTCCAGCGGTAGGTCAACCCGTACACTCCGTTGGTGGTGCGCACCAGGAACCGGGTCTCTAATCGCCGGCGCGATTCAGGCATGCCTCGGGTGAGTTCGAGTTCGAAATGCTTCATCCATACCGTGCCCGGCGGCGTGAGCCACGGAGAGTCCTCGGAAAAGGACACGGTCTGTCGGGGCGGCAGCGAGAACCAACGCTGCTTGACGGCGAAGTCGGACCAGGACGGCAGATTCACCTCGTAGGCCTCGAATGCTGGATGGGGCGTGAGACGAGCGGGATCCGTGAATGCGCCCGTTTCGGCCAGGGTCTTCGGGAAGGTCGGATCCCCAGACGGGGTGGCCGTCAGGCGCTGGATTTGCCCAGCATTGATGCCCGCGGCCAAGAGTTCTCCATCGCGCGGGTCTTCACCAAAGGCGACGCCGACGTTGAGTGCTGTCAATCGTTCGACCTGTGGGGGGCCGGAGGGCTGTCTCCGTAGCGACCACACATGCCCTCTTACCGAGTCGGCGAAGATGTAGGCTCCCTCGAGCGCGGGGATTCGTCTGCCTCGATAGACGCGTCCGCCGATCACCGAGTTGCCTTGGAAGTTTCCGGTGCCGTGAGCGTAGTTGTAGAGGGCCGGTGTGTACTGGTAGGCAGGATTGTTCGTGAAATCGGCCGGTGCGCCGGTGCGTGGCCCGGCGACGGGACCTTCCCGGAACGGCCAGCCATGGTTGGCCCCGCGACGCGTGATGTGAATCATTTCCCAACGATCCTGGCCGACGTCGCCGACCCACAATTCCCCGGTGACCCGGTCGAAGGACATTCGCCACGGATTGCGCAGGCCCACGGCCCAGAACTCCGTGCGGACCTTCTTGGGATCCACCGCTTTGCCGAGGAAGTTCGTGGTGCCCACGAAGGGATTGTCGGCCGGGATGGCGTAGTTGGTGGTGATCATCCAGGCCTCGGCCGGATTGGTTTCATTGCGGTTGGGGAGTAGCGATCCGGGGCGGAAATCCACATCGAGCCGGAGGATGCCGGCGAAGAGTTCCCGGTCGATGCGCTGGCCGTTTTGGTAGCTGTCGTTGCCACCGCCCTCGTCTCCCAGAGACACATACAGGTAGCCATCGGGGCCGAAGTGCAAGTCGCCCCCGTTGTGGTTCGGGGCGTCGTCGTACTGAGCGAAGAGCCGGCGCTCCGAGGCGGGATCCGCCTTGTTTGGATCGGTTGCGGAAACCCGGAACTCACTGAGCACATCATGGGCTGCCAGCACGCCCGACGGTCCGGTACGCATCGTGCGGAAGACGAAGAATCGGCCGTTCTCGGCATACCGTGGATGGAAGGCCAAGCCCAGGACCCCTTGCTCGCTGCTGGTGAGCAGATTGGTGGTCAGCGACAGGAACACGCTCCGCGTCGGTATGGCGAGGTTGGTGATCACCATGATCCGCCCCGTCTTCTCCACGACGAAGAGCCGGTTCGTTTCGCCCGGCGGATGGGTGATGGCGAGGGGTTGCTGGAAGGTCAGTCCCGGGAACGCATCGACGAAGGTGTAGTTGCTGCGGGGGCGCTGTGCCGGAAGACCGGTGAAAGCGACCCGATCACCTGCGGCTTGGGCTGCTTCGAAGCATCCCCAACCACACACCAGCCAGAGGAGGCAGGCCCGCAGGAAAACAAACCACCCCGGGGAATTCATAACGCCAGATTCAGCCTTGGAACCCCCTGCCGCAAGCCTCCAGCAATCTTCCGCAACCCACCGGCAGCGCCATTCGGTGCCGCCTGACTAGGATTGGGGAGATGAAGTGGATGTTCCAACATGGCCTGCTGCCGGGATTCGCGCTCTTGGCGTCGGTCCGGGCCATCGCTGCCGAGTTGTCTCCTGAGGCGGGGGGCACCCTGCCGAAGGTCACCGTGGTCGGAGAATCCGACGCCGACAATGTGGTCACCCACCCGTTCCCGGCCGAGGTCGAAGGCACCAAGGTGTATTCCGGCAAGAAGGTTACGATCCTCGATTTTGACGCGCTGCCGCAAATCCAGAGCGACAACTACCGCCAGGCCTTCTCGCAAATTCCCGGACTCATGGTCAGTGAGTTGCCCAATGCCAGTTTGCTCAGCCTGGGATACCGGGGCATCGGCGATCCGCACGAGTCGCAGAACTTGCTGGTGCTCAAGGACGGCATGCCCTTCGTCGTGGATCTTTATGGGTACCCCACCGTTTACTTCGCGCCGCCCTTCGAATCGGTGGACCGGCTGGAGTTCATCCGTGGCGGGGCCTCGCTCATGTACGGGCCGCAGCCCTCGGGTGCGCTCAACTACGTGACCCACCAACCGCGCCGGGATCGGCCGTTTGCCTTGCGCACCCAGCACATCCTCGGCAGCTATGGGCTCTACACCACCCATACCCTCATCGATGGCACCGATGGCAAGCTTGGCTACCTGGTGTCGTTCGATCATCGCCAGGGCAATAGCTTCCGCCGGCAGAATGGCGACTTTGCAATCAACAGCGGGTCCATCCGCTTGGTCTACGATGCCACGGCTGAGACGCGCTGGACCTTCGACATGGATGCCTCAGCCTCCGACAGCGGAGAGCCGGGCGGCCTCACGCTGAAGTCGGGTGCGGGCCTGTTGAACTACGAGGACGACCGCCGGGCGAGCCAGAACCTCCACGACCGGTTGCGCATTGAGCGCTATGTCCCGAGCGTGGGTCTGGAGCACCGGTGGAGCGATACCACGCTGATGACCGCGCGAGCCTGGGGCGGCACCTACGAGCGCCAGTCGCTGCGCCAGCGCAATTCGGGGGGCAGTGCTTTCGGCAACACGGCCAACCTGATCGACTCCAACACCATCAACACCCATCGCTACGCCACCTTTGGGGCTGAGACGCGGGTCCGCCACGAATGGCAGGCCTGGAACCGCGACCACACGTTGGTCGGCGGCGTGTCAACGTATGCGTCGGATGCTCCCTATGAGCTTGATCGCGGAGCCAGCGCTACCGCCGAGACTGGCACGCCCCGGCAGCGTTCTCAGCGCGAGACAGCTGCCGGCAGCGTCTTCGCCGAGAATGTCTTCCGTTTCGGTCGCCTGAGCATCACTCCGGGATTCCGGGTGGAGAATATCCACCAGTCCATTCGCGAGACGCTGAACCTCGACAAGACCACCTCGCCCCTGCTGCGGGACAGCGGACTCGACACCGTTCCTCTGGGCGCGCTGGGCGTGTCCTACACCTTCAGTCCGGCCGTTGAGCTCTATGCGAATCTCAGCCAGGGCTACAAGGCCAAGACCTACGGCGATGCTGTTCCGCTGGGCAACAACACCGCCGTGAGCAGCACCTTGGAGCCGGGACACACTTGGACGGCCGAGGCCGGCGTGCGGGGGCGTCCGGGCGATTTCTGGAACTACGACCTGAGTGTCTTCCGCATCGATTACAACGACCGTTTCGGCGCCGTGACCGCGGCTGGGATTACGCGCTATGAAAATGTCGGTCGCTCGGTGAATCAGGGCGTCGACGCCGCCACCGAACTGGATCTCATCGGCTTGTCCGACCGCTTGCATGGCACCGAGGTTGGCAAATCTTGGGGGGCCTTGAGCGTTTACGGCAACGTGTCGTGGTTGGATGCCGAATTCGTCTCCGGTCCGCTTCAGGGACTGACTCCGCAATACGCTCCGGACCACATCATTCGCACCGGGCTCATTTACCGCCTGGGTCGTCGGGTGAAGGTGGCGTGGTTGGGCACTTTCGTGGACAACCACTTTGCCAACGACAACAACACGGCCGACTTCCGCATCCCGGGTTACACCGTGTGGGACCTCACGGCCGAGTGGGAATTCTGGCCTGACCGGGCCCGTTTGTTCGGAGGGCTCAACAATGCCTTCGACCGCCACTACTGGTCGCGGGTCCGGGCCAACGGCATTGATCCGGCCGTGGGTCGCAACGTGTACGCCGGGGTTTCTTTGCAATTCTGATCGGTGGCGGGGAAGGGGACTCGGTCTCCCGTCACCGGGTCATCGCCGCCAATTGTCCGCAGCCGGCGGCGATGTCGCTGCCTCGCCGCTGGCGCACCGTGCTGGGCAGTCCGTAGGTGAGCAGGATGTCTTGGAATTCTCGCGCAGCGGCCCCGCCCG
>CAMATE010000155.1 GCA_945861075.1 Akkermansia muciniphila | reverse complement strand
CTCCGCGGATGGCGGTTTTCGGTGAAGTTCACCGTCATGGACTTCGCGTGGATGAGGTGGTGATCACGGTCTTCCGGGGCCCGAAATCCTTCACGGGCGAAGATACCGTGGAAGTGGCTTGTCATGGGGGCATCTTGGTGACGCGTCGGGTCTTGGAGGCGCTCTTGGCGGCGGGGGCACGACCGGCGGAACCCGGCGAGTTCACCGCCCGTGCCTTCCTCAATAGTCGCATGGACCTCGCTCAGGCCGAGGCGGTCGCTGACTTGATTCACGCCCAGACCGATCGCGCCTTGGGCACCGCGCATGCTCAGTTGGCCGGAGCGTTGTCGCGCCGCATCGAAGGCCTGCGCGATTCCCTGATGGGCGTCCTCGCGCACATCGAGGCCCATATTGATTTTCCGGATGAAGACATCTCCCCGGACACCACCGCCGTGCTGACGACGAAGCTCCTGTCGTCACTGGATGGAATCGATGCGTTGTTGCGCACCGCGCGCGAGGGCCGTTTCTTGCGGCAAGGGGTTCGCACTGCCTTGGTGGGGCGACCCAATGCGGGCAAGTCTTCGTTGCTCAATCGCCTGTTGGGACATGAGCGAGCGATCGTCTCTCCGGTGGCGGGCACAACCCGGGACACCTTGGAGGAAGTGGCCCAGGTTCGAGGTATTCCGCTGGTCCTGGTGGACACGGCCGGCCTTCGGGAATCCGAAGATGCGGTGGAACGGGAGGGGATCCGACGGAGCCGCGAGGCGGCCGCGGAGGCGGAGTTGATCTTGCACATCGTGGATGCCTCAGTGCCGTGGTCCGTCGAGGAGGACGCGCTGGTGGAGGCGTGGGCCGGCAAAGTCCGGATTTGCGTTTCCAACAAGTGCGATTTGCCCGGGGCACAGGTTCATCCGGGCTCTGTGCCGGTGAGTTGCCGAACCGGGATCGGCTTGGAGGACTTGGAGCGTGCCATCGAAGAACGACTGATCTCGCGGAGCATCGGTGGCAGCGGAGACGATGGAGTGGCCATTGGAGTCCGCCATCAGCGTGCGCTGGAGCGGGCTCGGGAGGCCGTTCTCCAGACCTGTTCCGGGCTCGAGAACCAACAAACCTTGGAGTTGGTGGCCTTCGAGCTGCGGGTGGCATTGACGGCCTTGGGTGAGGTGGTAGGCAAGACCTCCGTCGATGATTTGTTGGACTCTATCTTCAGTCAGTTTTGCCTCGGCAAGTGAGTGGCCACCGCGGGGTGTCGAAGGAATGGGGTGGGTGCGCTGAGCAAGTTTTGTCTGCCTCCCGACAAGCCGGGGCGAGCCCTGAAAGTCGAGTTCGGGGAGTTTGAATTCAGCGATTCCTGTCGGCCGATCTTTTTGTGGCAAAGACCACGGGTTCCACACGAGGTCCCGACCGGGCGCACAACACTGAACCATCATGCACTCCCTCCTGAACCATCCCCTCGTCGTTGATTTTCCCGAGCATAAGGAAGCCATTCAGGCGCTGAAGTTGAGCGATGCCCACTTCAAGCATCTCCTCGAACAATACCAAGCTGTGGACGAGGGAATCGTGCGCATTGAAACCGAGTTGGAGGCGGCCTCGGACGAGCGCACGGAGCAATTGAAGCGCCGTCGTCTCCAGCTCAAGGACGACTTGATGGCGATGCTTCTGAAGAACGAGCCGCTCTCCCACTGAACACACCCTTCAGACCCTTCGGGTGAAGGTGTTCGGGCGGGCGCTCCTAGCGGGGTGCCCGCTCGACAGAGGCCCAGGCGTTGTAATCGGGAACGCCGCTGTTGGGGTCGGTGAGACCGCCCCGGAGCAGGACATTGCCTTCGGGCCAATGGATTTGGAGATTGCCGGAGGCGATCGGAGCGATGAACACACTGCCATCGTAGTGCCCCGTCGCATTCTTCAGCCGAACCCGATCGCCCGTCACCAACCCCATCCGGTCGGCATCCTCGTCGCTCATGAACACAGCGTCGCGCGGAGCCCCAGTCAAAGGGTCGATTTCGGCGTAAATCAGCGAATTGAACTGCTTGCCGCGGCGGGTGCTCACCATGAAGCGGTGAGGTTCTGAGCTCGTGCACTGGCCTGAAGTTCCGCAACCGGAGTCCGCCTCGACCACCGCCGAAGTCGGCACCGCGATGGCCTTGAACCGGGCCCGGCCATCGGGCGTGGCAAAAGCCCCATCGTCGCACAGCCGGGGACCGCCGTATTGGACGGCATCGCCGGTTTTGCGCAGGTGCTGGCATCCCTCGTAAAAGGGGACCACCCGGGCGATTTCTTCGCGCAAGGCCCAGCCGTCCTTGCCACCCAACAAGGCCGCGCGCTCCGGCCATGCCGCGGCCGCGACATCGCGCAGGATCTTCCATTCGGCCCGGGCTTCACCCACCTGGCGCGGGATCTCTGGACTGAAGGCGATCCGTCGCTCCGTGGTCGTTTCGATGCCGCCATCGTCCTGCTCGTAGCGGGTCTTGGCTGGCAGCAGCAAGACCGCCTCGCGTGCGGGCAAGAGCATCTGGTCGGCCAGTAGGATGTCTTGGTGAACCCGGATGGGCACCGCCTCCAACGCCCGGGCCACGCGATCGGGATCGGGTAGGGTGCGCAAGAAATTGCCTCCCACATTGTAGAAAACCTCCAGCTGGCCCGCCTCACAGGCTTCGACCATTTCCACGGCGGTCATGCCGGGTTCTGCAGGCACGGTGAATCCATATTCCCGGGACAACTCGGCCGCATTGGCCGCAGTCAGCGGTTTGCCCCCGGGCAGCGCCGTCGAATAGCACCCCATCTCGGCTCCACCCTGAACCGAACTGTGACCCCGGATCGGCATCAATCCGGTTTTTTCACGCCCCACATAGCCCATGGCCAAGCCCAGATTGAGGACCGCACTGACCGCATCGCCACCGTAGCTGTGCTGCGTGATGCCCATGCTCCAGACGAAGACGGCGCGTGGGGAACGGTGCAGCAGTTCAGCGAATTCCTCCATGGAGGACCGCGGCAGTCCGGCCGAGCGCTCCAGGTCGTCGAAGGTCATCGCAGCCAACGACGTTTTCAGTGCGGCGAAATCGCTGGTGTGTTTCTCGATGAACTCTTGGTTCACCCATCCGCGGTCGATCAGGATTTTCAACACCCCGGAGATGAACGCGATGTCGCCCCCTTGCGTCACCGGAAACCACCAGTCAGCGATGGCCGTTCCGAAGAGCGCCGACTGGGCGGTGCTCGGCACCCAGTAGCGTTTCATTCCGGGTTCGAGGTAGGGGTTGACCAAGGCCACCTTCGTTCCAAGTTCCTTGGCCTCGTGGAGGTATTTGGTGGTGACCGGCTGATCGTTGGCCGGATTGGATCCCCAGAAGACGATGAGATCGGTGCCGTACCAGTCTTTGTAGGAACAGGTTGAGGCTGCATACCCCAACGCGTGCTTCATGGCCCCGGAGCTGGGCGCGTGGCAAAGTCGGGCGGCATTGTCGACGTGCGGAGTGCCGAGGAACCTCGCGGCCTTCTGGGCCATGTAATAAACCTCGTTGGTGACGCCCCGAGCCGTGACGAAGAAGGCCAGTTTCCGAGGATCGACGCCTCGGATCCGTGTTCCCAGCCGCTCCAGGGCTGCTTCCCAGGAGATGGGCTGGAACCCGGGTTGTCCGGCTTCCCGGATCATGGGGCAGGGGAGGCGGCCGAGTTCCCGCAGTTGCGCATTCGACTTTCCCTGAAGGGTCGACACATCCGCCAAGAGGCTCGGGTCGAAGGCGGGCATCGTGTTAAGCCGCAACAGGTTGAGCCGCGTCATGCAGAGGTGCGGGCCCTGGATGGTCCAGTCATGCAAGCCCGCCACACCCAGAGCGCAGCCGTCGCAGACCCCGCGCGTGACCACCTTCCAAGCGTAGCCAAGGT
The DNA here is from genome assembly GCA_945861075.1 of Akkermansia muciniphila. GTDB lineage: Bacteria > Verrucomicrobiota > Verrucomicrobiia > Limisphaerales > UBA9464 > SXXZ01. The sequence goes on along the minus strand of CAMATE010000155.1, from coordinate 4,509 downwards.
TGTCCCGATTGCGCCAGACGATGTCGGCCATGTCGCGAAAGTGCTTGGGCTTGGTCTGCCCCAGCCCTAACGGCACAGCATTGCGCAAATGCTCCGCCCAGGAGCGCGTGACCCGGTGTGACATGGCCAGAAGTCTGGGCCTACCAGCGGCGCTCGGGCAACGGTGGTTTCACCGGAGGTTTGCCTGCCAAAGCCGGCCACGGCCCCAACTCCGGGCCGGCGTTGCCGATGGGTTCAACGTTCAGTCGCTTCAAATTCGCACACGACCGGCCGGTGGTCGGAAGCCACCCCCCAGTCCGGCAGCGTGGGTAGGTAACTCCCTTCGCGGCGCCATTCCCGGGCCATTCCGGTGCTCAGCAAGATGTAGTCGATGCGGCTGTAGGAATCCTCTTTCCCGTAAAAATGGGTCCAACTCACATGGCGTGGATCCCAGCGTGGATTTTCCGAAGGGGCTTGATCCCCATTGCGCTCCACCGGGCGGGTGTCGAAGAGCGATCGATTGCCGGACCGGCCCAATAGCGCCTTGAGGGCGGGGCTGTCCTTGGTGTCGTTGAAGTCGCCACACACCAATACATTGGCCTTGGGGTCAGCGCCGAGGCGGGTTTCCACCAGGCGTCGCAGGGCTCTCGCCTCCTGCTCGCGCATTTCGGCCTGATCGGCGGATCCGATGGTGCGCTTGGACTTCAGGTGCGCGGTGAACAGCGTGAATCGATAGGACGGACTGACCTCCAGATCGACCTCCAAGAGCCCGCGGCTCGTTTTGAATCGGCGGCCTTCCAGAAGAAAATTCTCCTGGGAATGCGGGCGGCGGGCGACGATGGGAAAGCGACTTAAGACCGCCACGAAGATGTTGGTGTCGTAGCCGGAGACGTGCTCCCAATGCGGCAGGTCCAGGCCTGCCTGACGGAGGCGCGACTGGAGTTCCAGAAGAGCGTTGGTGGGCCCAATCTCCTGGATGGCCAACACATCAGGCCGGATGGCGGTGAGGGTTTCAGTGACCTTGCGGCGTGCGGCTTCGGGCTTGGGAACCCGGGTGCCGGATCGTTCCACGAGGTAATTTTCAAGGTTGTAGGTGACAACCTTGAAACGCGGGGTTTCCGCGATGAGGAGGAAAGCCCCGAAAAACGGGGCAAGTAACAGTCGTGACAATTTCATACAGCACAGTCTTCGCTCAAAGTGACCCGAATCTTTTTTTGCGCGATGATTTCGTGGTGATAGGGTCAGCGGTGTTGACACAAGAACACTCAGCAACAGTCCAAGCCCCGGTCTCCACGGGAGGTGCAGTTCATACGAAGGCCCCTTCGATGACCGATAAGCAGAGCGAGCGCGATCATCGCCAACTGCGCATCGACAAGGTGGGTGTCCGCAACCTGCGTTTTCCCGTTCAAATTCGGGACAAAGCACCGGAGTTGCAAAACACCGTGGCCACCATCGGACTTTTCGTGGACTTGCCCGAGGAGTTCAAGGGTACCCACATGAGCCGCTTCGTCGAAGTCCTCAATGCCCACGGAGCGGTCATCCATGTGGAGAACATCCCCGAGATCCTCAAGGCCATGCAGACCCGATTGCATGCCCATGCGGCTCATCTGGAGATGCGGTTCCCTTTCTTTCTCACCAAAAAGGCACCCGTCTCCGGCAAGGAAGGCGTGATGGACTATGAGGTGGGTTTTGATGCGGCCCTCAAGGGGGGTAAGCTGGATTTCATGCTCACCGTCAAAGCCAACGTCACCACGTTGTGCCCTTGTTCCAAGGCCATCAGTCAATATGGGGCGCACAATCAGCGGGGCGAGGTGACCGTGCAAATTCGTTCCAGCAAGGTGATCTGGATCGAAGACCTGATTCGATGGATCGAGTCGTGCGGTTCCAGCGAAATGTACTCACTCCTGAAGCGGGTGGACGAAAAAGCCGTGACCGAGCGCGCTTACGAAAACCCGGTGTTTGTCGAAGATCTGGTTCGGAATGTCGCCCTGCGGCTCAATGAGCATCCGGACATCCTCTGGTACCAAGTGGAGGCGGAAAACCAGGAGAGTATCCACAATCACAACGCCTACGCCTGTATTCGCAAGGTCTGAGAAGGCGGATTTGGAGCAGTTGAGTCGTGCGAATGATCTGAGTGCAGGAACCTTGGGGGGCCGACTCTAAAAACAAAAACGGCACCCATTGGGTGCCGTTTTTGTTGCTCACACACGGAGAACGCTCCGTGCTCTGATCATCCTGCAGACGTATCTTCCGGGAATTTTGGTTCGCGGAATGTTTTCAGCGTTGGGATGGTTCGGGAGGAACCTACCTTGCGCTGAAATGCGGATCAGGCCTTCGGGGCGGCCGTCTTGGCGGCGGTGACCCTGTTGAGCTGCAGCTGAAGGCGGGAGGCCTTGCGGCTGGCAGTCTCACGCTTGATCACACCACCCTTGGCGGCGCGAGCATAAGCAGAGGTCGCCACGGAAAGAGCAGCCTTGGCTTCGTCCAACTTGCCGGCGGTCGCGAGTGCCAAGAACTTCTTCTCGAACGTCTTGACGCTCGACTTGACGGACTGGTTGCGCTCGGCCTTGCGGGCGTTGCTGCGGACGCGTTTCTCGGCTGACTTCGTATTCGGCATAATCGGTTCCTAGAAAAGGCGAACTTGATACGGTGTCTCTGCCTCCCTTGTCAACGGCTTGTTTGGTTATCGGATACTCGCAGCCATGCGCTCCGCCCAGTGCATCGTGAGTTTCGCCTCCATGGGGCATCCGATCGCAGTTCATTTTGGCTCCGGGGGTTCAAACGGGAAACAAAGCCTTCGATCCCCCCACTCATTCCACCGTGAGGAATTCTACCGAGAGGAGGGGCTTTGGTGAAAAGTTTGAAAGGAATGGTTTCGGGGCTGCGAATCCATGAACAGCCACCCGGTGTCGGGTGAGTCAACAACATCAATACCAACAAACAAATACTGTTATGAATACCATCCAAAACCCCACCCACTCCATCCTTCGCCGCTTCGCCCTGGCCGTCTGTGCCTTGGGTGTTCTTTCCTCGGCAATGGCCGGTCCACTCGCTGCCGCTGAATCTACCGCAGCCGTGGGCACCGCCAAGACCAGCGAAGCCCGCGGTATGTCCGCCCGCAAGTCGACCTATCCGTTCCGCGGTGAAGTTGCCGCCGTTGAGGGCAAGTCCATCGTGCTGGCCAAGAAGTCAGGAACCCGGCCCATCGAGGTGTCCGAAGAGAGCCTGATCGAACGCGAAGGCGCAGCGGTTCGCCTTGAAGACGTTAAACCCGGCGATTACCTGCGGGGCATGCTCCAGAAGACCGATGCCGGCGGCGAGGTTCTGGTTCGTGCCAGTGCGGGCGGCAAGTATGACAAGCCGCTGGCCAAGTCCGGTAAGTCCGCCGCCAAGACGGACAAGGCCGAACGCTAATACCCGGTGCGGCCGTTTCCAGCGGACCGGTGTCCATCACTCGGACACCGGTCCGTATCTCAGGAGACCGCGTGGTTTGGCGGGTCGGATTTGGCCAGTTGCTCCCGCAGTTCAGAGGCCTGTCGACTGATGGCCGCGAGTTGCTCCGGTGCGATGCGGGTCAAATTGCGGACTTGCAGGCTCATGCGCGGATTCTTGGCCAGAAGCGCTTGGTGCCGAGCCAGGAAGTCCCAATACAGGGTGGTGAACGGGCAGGCCTTGGGGCCGGTGGCCTGGGCAGGGTCGAATCGGCAGCCCTGGCAGTAATTCGACATCCGTTGGATGTACTTCCCGGTGGCGATGTAGGGCTTCGAGGCCATCACGCCCCCATCGGCATACTGCGACATGCCCAGCGTGTTGGGCAGCTCGACCCATTCCACCGCGTCCACATAGACTGCCAAGTACCAACCGTGGACTTCCTTGGGGTGCACGCCCACCAGCAATGAGAAAAGCCCTGTGACCATGAGGCGTTGGATGTGGTGCGCGTAGCCCAGGTCGAGCGTTTGGCGGAGCGAGTGGCGCAGGCAGTTGAACTCGGTGTCTCCGGTCCAGAAAAACCGGGGCAGCGGTTGATGAGCCCCCAAGGCGTTGCGCTCGAGGTAGCCCGGCATCGAATGCCAATACACGCCCCGCACATATTCGCGCCATCCGAGGATTTGCCGGATAAACCCCTCGGCCGCTGGCAGGGGCACTCGACCGGAGCGGTAGGCGTTTTCGGTCGCGTCCAGGACTGTCCGCGGGTGCAGCAGCTTGAGATTGAGCACGGCGCTGAGGCGGGAGTGGTAGAGCCAAGGTTCTCCCGTCCACATGGCATCTTGCCAACGACCAAACTCCGGCAGTCGGTGCGCGATGAAATCGTCCAAGGTCGACTGGGCTTCGGCCGCGGTCAGGGGCCAGTCGAAGGCCGCCACGGAGCCGGGGTGGGAGCTGAATCGCTCCTGGACCATTGCCAAGACTTCCTGGGTCAACGCATCCGGGGGAAACCGGCGCGGCGCGGGCACGAAACCGGGGCCTTGTTTCCCAAAAGATTCCCGGTTTTCGGCGTCATAGTTCCATTGGCCACCGGCCGGTTGATCC
>CAMATE010000154.1 GCA_945861075.1 Akkermansia muciniphila | reverse complement strand
CTCGGGCGGAAATCCGCCGATGACGGCATGAACCGGCTCTACGTGGTGGAGTCGATGATGTCTCTGACCGGTGGCAACGCCGACCATCGCCTCCGGGTGAAGCCCAGCGAGGTGGTCAAGGTGGCGGCGGCCGTGGCGGCCGAACTCGGGGTTTCCGGAGTTGCCTCTCCGTCGGGTGTCTATTCGGCTTGGGCCGCGGCCGTGGCCAAAGATCTCAAAGAGGCCGGCAAGGGTGCGGTGGTGGTGGCGGGTTATGCCCAGCCTCCGGCCGTGCACGCGCTCGCTGCGGCCATCAACTCGGTCTTGGGCGCCATCGGATCCACGGTGACCTTGGTGCAACCCATCGAACCGGCTGCTTCCGGCATTCAGGAGCTCGTTCCGCTGCTCAGCTCGGGCAAGGTGTCCACGCTGGTTATTCTGGGTGGCAATCCCGCCTACAATGCTCCGGCTGATCTCCAGTTTGAAGCGGTCGCCAAGAAGGCTGGCTCGGTTATTCGACTCGGTTATTACGAAGACGAGACCGCGGCCTTGTCGACTTGGCACTTGGCTGGGACTCACTTCCTCGAATCGTGGGGTGATGCCCGCACGGCCGACGGCACGGTGGTGCCCGTCCAGCCGCTGGTTGAACCGCTCTTCGGCGGCCTGACCGAACTCGAAGTTCTGGCCCGCATTCTCGGTGAGTCCAAGGTGGCTCCGTATGACATCGTCCGCGAGACCCTCAAGGGTCTGGGCGTGGCCGATGAAGCCGCTTGGAAGAGATTCCTGCACGACGGTTTCCTGACGGACAGCGCCTCGGCGGCCGTGGCCGCTTCGGTGAGTGCGTCGGCTGCTGCGTCCGCTCTGGCTGCCCACAAGCCCGTTTCCGGGGACATCGAAGTGGTGCTCCACCGCGACGGTTCGGTGGATGATGGTCGATTCTCCAACAACGGTTGGCTCCAGGAGATGCCGGACTCCATCACCAAGGTTACTTGGGATAACGTCGTCATGATGTCCCAGAAGACCGCCAAGTCTTTGGGCCTGCCCACCAAGCGTTCGGGCAAGATCCCCGAAGGCTTGAGCCCCGCCGAGGCGGCCGACGCCAAGGACGGTCAGTACGATCAGCCCGTGGTGAAGATCACCGTGGGTGGTCGCAGCGTCGAAGGCCCGGTCTGGATCCAACCCGGTTTGGCCGATGGAACCGTCGTGCTGGCGCTGGGTTATGGACGCCGGGTCGTGGGTCGCGTGGGTCGTGGCGTGGGCTTCGATGCCTACAGCCTCTTCCAATCGTCCTCCCGCCATATTACGGCCGGCAAGGTGGAGAGGGTTTTCCGCAAGCATCGTTTGGCGGTGACCCAGGAACACGGCCTCATGGAAGGCCGTCCGGTCATTCGCGAGGCGCACCTCGAGGAGTTCAAGGCGCATCCCAAGTTCGCCCAGAACATGGATCTCGAGGCGCATTTCCCGGGCTACGTTCCCTACAAGAAAGAGACCGACGGGCGCAACGCCGAGAAGCGTCCCCAAAACATTTACGAGCATCCCTACGATCAGAACCCGGAGACGGCCTCGAAAATTCATCAGTGGGGCATGGTCATCGACTTGCAAACGTGCGTGGGCTGTTCTGCCTGCGTGGTGGCCTGTCAGAGCGAGAACAACATCCCCATCGTCGGTAAGGATCAAGTGGCCCGTGGCCGTGAGATGCTCTGGATGCGCATCGACCGCTACTACAGCCACAATCCGGATGTCGATGTGAACGCGGAGTTGGCTGCCGAAGATCCGCAAATGGCGGTCCAGCCGATGTTCTGCCAGCACTGCGAAGCGGCCCCCTGCGAAAGCGTCTGCCCGGTCAACGCGACCGTTCACGACGAAGAGGGTATCAACGCAATGGCCTACAACCGCTGCATCGGCACGCGGTATTGCGCCAACAACTGCCCGTACAAGGTCCGTCGCTTCAACTGGTTCGATTTCAACAAGCGCGAAAGCGACTACGGTGCGGCCCAAGATCAGCACCTGGTTAACACGGGCAATCTCTACAAGGGACCGCTCGGTGTGAACCGCAATGCGGAGCCGGAGTGGGAGATCATCAAGCTGGTCAAGAATCCGGAGGTCTCGGTCCGCATGCGCGGTGTGATGGAGAAGTGCACGCTGTGCGTGCAGCGGATCCAGCAGGGCAAGATCGCGCAGAAGGTCAAAGCGGGTAACAGCGGTGACGTGGCCGTGCCGGATGGCGCGATCAAGACCGCCTGCCAGCAGGCCTGTCCGGCTGACGCCATCGTCTTCGGCAACATGCTCGATGCGCAGAGCGAAGTCGTGAAGGCGAAGGCCAGCCCGCGGAATTACTCCGTTCTCGGCTTCCTCGACACTCGCCCCCGGGTCACCTACCTGGCGCGCGTCCGCAATCCGAATCCGGCGGTGCTCAGTCTAGAAAAGCGTAAGACCCCGGACAGCCAACGCGACTACGAGCGCTTCCGTCACGAGTCTCCATTTCAAGAAAACTCACATGGTCACGATGCCTCGCATCAATCCGCGACTCAGGCGGGGAAAGGAGCGGTCTAATGGCTAGCCCTGGAAAATCCGCCGCCGTCAAGGCGCCCGAAACGCCGGCCGAACTGGTCCGCGAGCCGTTGGTTCTCAACAACCGTTCGCTCGGTTGGATCACCGACGCCATCGCCGGCGTCTGCGAGAAGCCGATGCCCGCTTGGTGGTGGCCCGCCTTCATTGTTTCGGTGGGCGGCATGCTCTCCATGTTCTCCCTCATCGCCTACCTGGTCTCGACCGGTGTCGGTGTCTGGGGTCTCAATCATCCGGCCGCGTGGGCGTGGGACATCACCAACTTCGTGTTCTGGATCGGTATCGGTCACGCCGGAACCCTGATCTCGGCGGTGCTCTTCTTGCTGCGTCAGAAGTGGCGCACTTCAGTCAACCGGGCCGCCGAGGCCATGACCATTTTCGCAGTGGCGTGCGCGGGTATCTTCCCCGTATTCCACACGGGCCGTGTCTGGTTCGCGTTGCTCCCGGGTTATTTGTTCCCGGCTCCGAATGCCAACGAGATCTGGCCTCAGTTCCGGTCTCCGTTGTTGTGGGACGTGTTCGCGGTATCCACTTATGGTACGGTTTCGTTGTTGTTCTGGTACGTCGGGCTCATCCCTGACTTGGCCACCTTGCGCGATCGTTCCAAGGGGCTCATGCGCCGTTTCTTCTACGGCTTGTTCTCCTTGGGTTGGACTGGTTCCAACCGCCACTGGAGCAATTATGAAAAGGCCTACCTGCTCTTGGCCGGCCTGAGCACCCCGCTGGTGTTGTCGGTGCACTCCATCGTGTCGTTCGACTTCGCCGTTTCGGTGGTGCCTGGTTGGCATACGACCATCTTCCCGCCGTACTTCGTGGCTGGCGCGATCTTCTCAGGCTTCGGCATGGTGCTCACCTTGCTGATCCCGCTGCGCTCGCTCTTCAAGCTCGAAGACGTGATCACCCTTCGCCACGTGGAACTCATGTGCAAGGTGCTCTTGGCTACGGGTTCCATCGTTGGATACGCCTACGGCATGGAGTTCTTCATCGCCTGGTACGGCGGCAGCCCCTACGAACTCTACGCCTTCAAGAACCGCGCCTTCGGTCCTTACTGGTGGAGCTACTGGGCCATGATTTCGTGCAACGTGATCAGCCCGCACTTCTTCTGGTTCAAGAAACTCCGCACCAGCGTGTTGTTCGTCTGGATCGTTTCGATCTTCGTGAACATTGGTATGTGGTTTGAGCGCTTCGTCATCATCGTGACCTCGCTTCATCGCGACTATCTCCCCTCAAGCTGGGGTTACTTTACCCCGAGCTGGGTGGATGTGATGACCTTCGTCGGCAGCTTCGGCCTCTTCATGACGCTGTTCTTGCTGTTTATCCGCTTCCTGCCGGTCATCGCCATCAGCGAAGTCAAAGGCGTGACGCCTCAGGCCGATCCCCACCATCCGCTTGGTGGCGCCAAGGGACACCACTAACCGAAAGCCTTGTCCATGAGTTCCAATCGTTCCAAGCCGCACGGTCTTCTGGCCGAGTTCCACACGGCTGCGGATATTTTCGAGGCGGCGATCCGTTGCCGCGACGCCGGGTTCACCAAATGGGATGTCTACACCCCGTTTCCGATCCACGGCATGGATGAAGCCATGGGGCTTCGCAAGTCGCCCGTGGGGTGGTTCACCTTCTGCGGTGGCTTCACCGGTTTCTTCACCGGCATGACCATGATTTGGTACATGAACAAGTTCGACTACCCCTTGGTGGTCGGCGGCAAGCCGTTGTTCACGCCGCTCTTCGCGTTCCCGGTCAGCTACGAGATGACCATTCTCCTGAGCGCCTTCGGAACCCTCTTCGGCATGTTCTTCCTGAACCAATTGCCCAAGTTCTACAACCCGCTCTTCAAGAACGAGCGGTTCAAGAAATCAACGGACGACCGGTTCTTCATTTGCATTGAGGCAACCGACCCGAAGTTTGGAACGGACGCGACCCGCACCTTCCTGACCGAAAAATGCCATGCTGCGGTCGTTGAACTCGTGGAGGACTGAATGCGCACCTTCCTGAAATACTTCTTCACCGCCTATGTGCTGGCGGTTGCCCTCGTGGTTGGAATCGCCGGATTCCGCGGGTCCAAGAGCACCAAGCCGCCGCTGGAGGTGTTCCCCGACATGGATCGCCAGCCCAAGCTGCGCCCCCAGACCACCACCAAGTTCGCCGCTTGGGCTGATGGTCAGACTTCCCGCCCGCATCCCGCTGGAACGGTGTCCCGCGAATCCAATTGGGAAGACAACGCCTTCAACACCGGCCGCCAAGGTGGCGCTGTGGTTGAAGCCATGCCCCTCGAGGTGACTGCTGCGGTGCTCAAGCGCGGCCAAGAGCGTTACTCCATTTACTGTCAGCCCTGCCACGGTGTCCTCGGTGATGGCAAGGGCATCACCAGCAAGTACGGCATGGGCAACACCGCCAGCTTGCATCAAGACCGACTGATCAAGACTCCGGACGGAGACATCTTCAACACCATCAGCAACGGCAAGAGCACGATGATGGGCTACGCCTCGGCCATTCCCGTCGCCGACCGCTGGGCCGTGGTGGCCTATGTCCGGGCGCTGCAACTCAGCCGCCTCGCCGCAGAGTCTGAAATCCCGGCAGCAATCCTGCCCACCATCAAGTAAGGATCCATGAACGCAATTTCACGACAAACCAAGTCTTGGATGGCTGTGGGTGGTGCGGTGGCCGTTACTGCCATTGCTCTATTTGCCCTGTTCGGTATTTTGCCCGCCATGGGCGCTGATGCCGGGTCCGCTGCCCACTCAGCTCCCGACGCCGCGCACGGCGCGGCCAGCCATGGCGCAGCCGATCATGGTCATGCGGCCGTCTCGGTCTTTTCCCTCAAGCAAATCGCCCACAGTTACCTCACGGCTTACATGTTCTGCCTGAGCCTGTGCGTGGGTTCGCTGTTCCTCACCCTGGCACACCATTTGTTTGATGCCGGTTGGTCGGCCTCCATCCGTCGGGTTACCGAGACCGTCGCCAGCCTGCTCTTTCCTTGGATGCTCATCCTGGCCTTGCCGATCATCGTCTTCGCTTGGACCGGCAACCTTCACGCATGGTTCAAGATCAACCCCGCGGACGATCATGCGCTTGATGTCAAGAAGGTGCTCTTCAACCCGATGGCGTTCACCGTCTTGGTTCCGGCGCTGATCACGTTGCTGGGCCTCTTGGCTCGCCAGATCCGGGCGTGGTCCATCGCTCAAGACAAAGACGGTGCGGCTCATTGGACGAGCAAGTCCCGGAAGCTGGCCGCCGGTGGTATTTTCTTCTTCGCTTTCGGAGTCACGTTGCTGTGCTTCCTCTTGATGAAGTCCCTGCAGCATCAGTTCTTCAGCACGATGTATGGCGTTTACTACTTCGCCGGCAGCGTCTGGACCACGCTCATCACCTTGTATTTGCTCACGATGTGGTTGTCCCAACCGGGTCGCCCGCTCGAGAAGGTGTATTTCAAGCGCCAGCAGCAAGACCTTGGTGTGCTGTTCTTTGCCTTCACCGTTTTCTACGCCTACATTCACTTCTCGCAGTACTTCCTCATTTGGAATGCCGCCCTTCCGGAAGAAACCTTCTGGTACGTCCGCCGCGAGGTGGGTTCGTGGAAGTGGGTCGGCATGACCATTCTGTTTGGACACTTCTTTGTGCCGTTCCTCATTCTGCTCAATCAGGACATCAAGCGGAACCTCGCCGTGATGATTCCGGTGGGCGCGTGGGCTTGGCTCATGCAGTACGTCGATATGACCTACAACGTCATGCCGGTGCTGCACCCGGAGGGTTTGAACCTGACGTTGTGGGATCCGATTTTCTGGATCGGCATGTCCGTCGTGTTGGCTCGCCTTTTCTGGTCGGACTACCGCAAGAATCCGGCCTACCCCCTCAAGGATCCGCGGCTTCAGGAAGCCATTGTCCACCACGAAGTGCCGGCTCCCGGTGCTTCCGCTGCCCATTAAAGCATTAGAAATCTCCTGACATGAGTTCCTCGAATTGCTGTTCCCCGACGTCGAAGACGATGCTCGCCTACTTGGTGGGTGGGGTGGGATCGTTCCTGATCGTGGGTGCGTTGGCTTGGTTGGTGGTCCGTCAACCGGTGTCGCCCGTGGACGCCGAACGGGTGGGCCAACGGATCAAGTTCCGCACTGAGGTCGAAGCGGCCAGCTCACCCAAGGTGACCGGTTACGCCCTCGACACCGATGCTCTGGCCAAGGGCAACAAGGTTTATCACGTTCCCATCGCCCGGGCCTTGGAGATCGCCGCCCAGGATTTCAAGGATCCGGCCGCCGGTCGCGCCAAGCTCATTCAGCGTTTGGAGGACAAATCAAAGCAGCAGTCCTTTGAGTGACCCCATGCCGGTGATTGCCTTCATTTTGTTGGGAAGCGTGGTGCTGTTGCCAGCGGCCGGCTTGTTGGCGTTGCGTTGGGCGACGTCCACGGGTCAGTTCCGTTGCCCAGACAAGGCAGCCCTGCTGCCGTTTGATGAAGTAGAGCCCGTGGGAATGGAAACCGACTGCATTTTGGGAGGAAACCGTCGTTGAGCATGATCAATCAGTCGCAAACGCTGCAGAATAAAACGCTGCGGGCTCTATTGCCGGGTGATGCCCTCACCGGTGGCGGTACGGATGGCGGCAAAAAGGCGGCTTTGGCGGAGATCGATGCCTCATGCCGCGTACCGGTGCTTTTCTTTTTCCTGAGCGGTCTCGCCTGGCTGTTGGCGGGCACCGTTTTGGCGCTCGTGGCCAGCATCAAGCTCCATACCCCAGGTTTCCTGGCGGGCTGGGAGTGGCTCACTTTCGCCAATGTCCGCACGGCGCACCTCAACACCGTGATCTACGGATTCGCCTCGCAAATTTCTGTGGGCGTGACGATTTGGTTGATGTGCCGCTTGTGCCGCATTCCTCTGGTGGCTCCGGGTCTCATTACCGTGGCCAACTTGTTCTACAATCTCGGTGTCACCGTGGGTGTGGGCGGCATCCTCATCGGTGATTCCACGGCCATCGAGTGGTTGGAAATGCCCCGCTACGCCACCCCGATCCTTTTCATCAGTTATGCACTGATCGCGGTGTGGACGATTGTCACCTTTCGCTTGCGTGCTGAGCGTCATTTGTACGTTTCCCAGTGGTACTTGTTGGCGGCCGTCCTTTGGTTCCCGTGGCTCTACGGAACCGCACAAGTCATGTTGCTCATCGAGCCCGTTCGGGGCGTGGTTCAAGCGGCCGTGAATTGGTGGTTTGCTCACAACGTGCTCGGACTGTGGTTCACGCCCATTGGTCTGGCCTCCATCTACTACTTCATCCCGAAGGTCATTGGTCGTCCGATCCATAGCTACTACCTGAGTGTGCTGGGTTTCTGGTCGTTGGCCCTCTTCTACAATTGGAACGGCATGCACCATTTGGTCGGTGGTCCGCTTCCGGCTTGGATGATCACCGTCAGCATCGTTGCCTCGGTCATGATGCTCATTCCGGTGATCACGGTGGCCATCAATCATCATTTCACGATGGTGGGTCATTTCGGGAAGCTGAAATACAGCCCCACGTTGCGTTTCATGGTTTTCGGTGCGGTGTCCTACACCTTGGCCAGCCTTCAGGGTGTGGCCAGTGCGGTGCGCAGCATCAGCGAGGTGACCCACTTCACCCACCACACCATCGCCCACGCCCACCTGGGCATGTACGCCTTCTTCACCATGGTGATGTTCGGCGCGATGTACTACATTCTGCCACGGATCACCCAGCGGGAATGGCCCTCCAACGGCCTCATCTCTCTGCACTTCTGGGGCGTTGCTTTGGGCATCGTTCTGTATGTGGTTCCGATGAGCATCATGGGTTTCATCCAGGGAACGATGCTCAACGATGCCGCCGTCCG
>CAMATE010000153.1 GCA_945861075.1 Akkermansia muciniphila | reverse complement strand
TTCAAGAGCTTCTCCCCAGCCACAGTCCGCGAAATGCAATGGTACACCGCCGCATTCCCAGCCTGCCCCTTGATCCGCGCCAACCTCATACCGCCAACCTAAGCAGAAGCTCCAAGCTGTCAATTACTTTGAACCTGTCACTTTATTTTAAAGTTGAGGATTGCGTGGCATGGTGGTGGGGGTAGATGGTACGCCTACGTATGAAAAACAGCTCGGGTGGCGCGGGTTCCTGGGATCTTACCACGGTTCTCGTGCTGGCGGTGGCGGCTATTGGGTTCTTGTTCGATACCTATGAACTCCTGCTTCTTCCATTGATCGCTGCGCCGGCGATTTCAGAGATCTTGCAACTGCCAACCAATCATCCCGATGTGACTACTTGGGTCGGAAGGTTGCTCTGGATTGCTGCTCTTTGTGGTGGTGTTTTTGGGTTGATTGGCGGTTGGTTGACAGATCGCTTAGGGCGCAAAACGGTTCTGGCTCTGAGTATAGCTCTTTACTCCATGTCACCCGTGGCTGCGGCGTTCAGCACGACCTTGGAGTGGTTCATATTCTTTCGGTGCGCGACGTTCGTGGGTGTTTGTGTGGAGTTTGTTGCCGCTATTACTTGGCTCGCTGAGCTTTTCCCGGACAAGGGACGCAAGGAAAAGGTGCTGGGATGGACTCAGGCGTTCGCCTCGGTGGGTGGATTGTTTGTGACACTGGTGAATGGATGGATCCTTCGCAATGCTTCCACCTTCCCCGCGCTTCCAGTGCCCGAACCTTTCAATGCCCACGCTGACTGGCGCTACACTCTTATCACCGGCCTCATGCCGGCTATCCCGATTGCGCTACTGCTGCCGTTCGTTCCGGAATCCAAGGTCTGGCGTGAACGCAAGGCGGCCGGAACTCTGAAGCGGGCCAGCTTCTCAGAACTGTTCTCACCTGCTCTGCGACGCGTGACTTGGACGACAGCGGCTCTTTCAGCCTGTGCTTATGGAGTGGCGTTCGGTGCGTTGCAACTCACCCCCACCCGCATTGTTCCAGGCTTGGCCAGCTTGGCTCCTCAGCAACAAATTCTGCGCCCACTGCAAACTGAAGCAGTGGAATTGAACCTTCAACTGGACGCAGTGCGGCCAGCTTTTGAACAAGCCACCGCAGAGGTCGCTGGCCTTCGCGAAGTGGCCGGTCAGCGCGCTAAACTCCGTGTGGCCATGCGGGCAACGGCCAAACCTCTCGCAGACACCAATACGGCGCCTGAGAAGCGGTCAGAAATTGCCACCAAGTTGACCGCAATGACCAACCGGTTCACGGAACTCGATGGAAAATTATCATCTCTGACAACCGACAAACCAGCCGCCAAAAAGGCCGTGATCGATCGGGAAAAGGTGTTGGCCCAATTGGGAGCCAATCGATCCAAGCAAGAAGCCGCTGACACTGTGGTGAAGACTCGCGGCAAGGATATTCAGTTCTGGCAGGAACTCGGCGGGTTGGGAGGGCGTATTGCCCTGGCACTCCTGTTGGCAGTGGCCATGAGTCGAGGCGCCCTGCTCCGCCTCTTCCAATTCCCAGGCCTGGTCGTATTGCCGGTGACCTATTTGTGGCTCTTTGACCAAGAGCCGGAGCTCTTCCAATGGGGAATCTTTGCGGCCGGTTTCTTGACCGTCGCCCAGTTCAGCTACATGGGCGAATACCTGCCCAAGGTCTTCCCCGTTCATTTGCGCGGCACCGGCGGAAGCTTCGCAACCAACGTCGGCGGTCGGATGATCGGTACCTCCATGGCCTTCCTGACCACCAACCTGTTGGCTCCAGCCTTGGGCGGAACGGGCCCTCTGTTCGTGGCCAAGGCTGCCGCCATCGTGGGCTTCGCCATGTTCGCCATCGGTCTCGGCTTGAGTTTCCTGCTGCCTGAACCGCCGGCCGAAGCGAGTCAGCACTAGTCCTTCAAAATTAACCCATTGATCGTCCCCAGCGACTCCTTTCTGCTCAGCCCTATGCGCTTTCCACTCTTGCAGGCGACCTTGTTGGCCGTCTTAACCACCCTCCACGTTTCCGCATCGGCTGAAGCGGAAATGACGGCCGCGGCGAACAACTTTCTGGTATCCCTGAGTGATGACCAGAAATCTGTGGCCACTTTCGAGTTCAAATCGGAGGAGCGGGAGAATTGGCACTTCATCCCCAAGGACCGTAAAGGCATTACCCTCGGAACTCTCAAGCCCGCCCAACGGCATTTGGCTTTCGCGCTGCTCCAGAGCGGCCTGAGCAACCGGGGCTTCTCAAAGGCCACGACCATCATGAGCCTCGAGCAAATTCTCCAGGAACTGGAAGGCCCGAGCCGCCGCTTTCCCCGCGACCCAGAACTGTATCACGTGAGCATTTTCGGAAAACCCGATGCTCAGGGTACTTGGGCCTGGCGCTTCGAAGGACATCATCTTTCGCTGAACTTTACCCTCGTAAACGGAAAGTTCGCCGGCGGAACCCCTTCCTTCATGGGCACCAATCCGGCTGAGGTGCGCAAGGGGCCGCGTGCAGGTTTGCGGGTGCTCGCTGCCGAGGAGGATTTGGCGCGCGATCTCATGACACATTTGAGCCCTTCCCAACAGAAGCTGGCCCTCATCCAAACCAATGCGCCCGACGATATCCTGACGGTCGCCAACCGGACTGCTGACGTCGGCAAGGCTCAGGGTTTGCCTGTTTCAGAAATGAACGGTGCCCAGAAAAAGCTGTTGAACCAAATCATCGAGGAATATGTCGGCCGGCTTCGCGGAGATCTGTCGGTGGCCGATCTGGCCAAGATCGATGCCGCGGGCCGTGGAAAAATCCGCTTTGCCTGGGCCGGTTCACTCCAACGTGGCCAGCGCCACTACTACCGCATACACGGACCGACGTTCCTCCTCGAGTACGACAACACTCAAAACGATGCCAACCACGTCCACGCTGTCTGGCGCGATTTCGAGAACGACTTTGGTCGTGATTTACTGAAGGAACACCTCGAGCACTCTCACAAGTCCAAGTGATCGGTGTCCGGCACCCGCATCTGGCATGACCACATTCGTATCCCCAGCAGCCATCGCACTTTGGGGGAAAGTTGTGTCCAGTGGGCCCGTTGCCTTCGGTCCCATACTCCTGTCCGGCGACACGGGCGGTCTTTGCCTGCGCCAACGGCAGGATCAATGCGCGGTACCTGCATCGTTGCGCTGCGTGCCTTTGGATGGTTTGCGGGCGCTGAGCCAGTCCGATGCATCGGGTCGATTCCGTCCCAACAAAGCCTCCCCCAATCTGGTCGGAGGTTGGATCCACATCGCCGCTGATGCTGCGGCATTGGATGCAGCACTGGAAGCACTGCTCCCGGGCGGATTGGAAGACTGGTATTCTGTCGAGAAGGGGTCCACCCGGCCAATCCCGTGGCAACAGTACGCCGATCGGCAAACCGGGATGTATCGCCATGTGGCGGCTATGAACGATCCCGAGGCGGAAGAGGTGGCCCGGGCCGGATGCCATAGCCGCTGTTGCACCCGACGTCGGATGTGGACTGTGGGCGAAAATCCGCCCGAGATAGCGGACGGCAAATCGTGTGTGCCCTGTCTTGAGCCCTGCGCCCTTTTATTAGAATTGGCCCGCCGCGCACAAAAGACCAACACCGCAGACGAACGCAGCCAAATAGTCCTGACCGAAAGCGATCTGGTCACTCTCGACACCCTGTTCGGCATGGCGCTCGACAACCCCGACGTGTCTCTCCGCGAAGGCGACTTGTCGGCGCCCGGTAACCCTCGCCGCATTTTGCTGCTTCGAGAGAAACTGCTACCCTGGCTTCCTGCCAAGACCGCCGAACGCTCCTCCTGAATCCGTTTGCTGAGCATCCGCTGACCAGCAAACGCCAGCGGGTTTTCGCGTCGCCTCCAAACGCCTCACGCGTTTCAATCGCCCCGTGCGTTCGCCGATCATCGTTGCCCTGGACCTGCCCACAGCAGCTGCCGCCCTAGACCTCGCCCGCCGCGTCGCTCCCTACGTGGGTGCATTCAAGGTGGGTAAGGAACTCTTCGTATCTGAAGGACCTGATTTGGTGCGGCAACTCCGCAAGACCGGGGCTTCCGTCTTTCTGGATCTGAAGTTTCACGACATCCCCAACACCGTGGCCAAAGCCGTCGCTGCTGCGGTTCGATTGGATGTCCAGATGCTGACAGTTCACTGTTCCGGCGGATCAGCCATGATGAAGGCCGCTGAAACCGCGGCACAGGAAACAGCCGCCAGCCTCGGACGCACCGCCCCCTTGGTTCTTGGTGTCACTGTCTTGACCAGCATGGATACCGCCGCGCTCACCGAACTGGGTGGCGAGACGGACATCACCCGGCAGGTGGAACGGTTGGCCCGATTGGCAGCCTCCAGCGGCTTGCGTGGCCTGGTTTGTTCCCCACTTGAAATCACCCTACTGCGATCCGTCCTTCCGCCCTCTATTCAATTGGTGACGCCCGGCATTCGCACCGGTGCCGAGAAATCCGATGACCAAAAGCGGACACTCGGCCCCGCGGAAGCCATGGCTGCCGGTGCTAGTTGGCTGGTGGTGGGTCGTCCGATTTACGCGGCCACAGACCCAGTCGAAGCGGCCCGAAAAATCCATGCGTTCGTTCAGGATCCGCACTGAAGAGACTCAATAAACCCCCGACACAGCCGCCCCTAACCCGCCCCTATCTAGGCCATAAGATCAGCTATCCTGATCCACCCAACTCGACGGATCGTTCGCCAAAATCCAAACTTTTCTTTCGCGCAAGCCGGCAACGGCCTAGTTTCGTCACCTTTCGTATGTTCGAGCTAACCAATGAGGAGATTCGCCGATACTCCCGCCATTTGATCCTTCCGGAAGTCGGCCTGGCCGGTCAGCGCAAGATCCGCAATACCTCCGTTCTGTGCATCGGAGCTGGCGGACTGGGTTCGCCTATCGCGATGTATCTGGCCGCCGCGGGTATCGGCCGCCTCGGCATCGTCGACTTCGATACCGTCGACTATTCCAATCTCCAACGGCAGATCCTCCATTCCGACGCCGATGTAGGTACTTCCAAAGCCGACTCGGCCAAGGTGGCCATCCAGGCTTTGAATCCGAATGTTCAGGTCGATCTCCACAAGACCCGAATCACTGCTGACAACGCTTTCGACCTCATCCGCCCCTACGATATCGTCGTCGATGGCACCGACAATTTTCCCACCCGCTACCTGACCAACGACGCCTGCGTCCTCCTGAAGAAGCCGAACGTCTACGGTTCGATCTTCCGCTTCGAGGGTCAGGCCAGTGTCTTCGCTCCCCACTTGGGAGGCCCTTGCTATCGATGCCTGTATCCCGAGCCGCCGCCGCCGGGCATGGTCCCAAGTTGCGCCGAGGGTGGCGTGTTGGGCGTTCTGCCGGGCATTATCGGGTGCATTCAGGCCACCGAAATCTTGAAGCTGGCGCTGGGCAAGGGTTCGACGCTCATCGGCCGCTTGATGCTTTTCAACGCGCTCGACATGAAGTTCCGGGAACTCAAGTTGCGTAAGGATCCGAAGTGCCCGGTTTGCGGACCAAATCCAACGGTCACCGAACTCATCGACTACGAGATGTTCTGCGGCATCCAACCTGAGCCCGTGAACCCTGGATCCAATCCGGATGAAGTGAGCTTGCTGGAGATGAAGAAGGCTCTCGAAACCCCGTCGCTGGGCATCAAGGTGATTGATGTCCGCGAGGCCGATGAGCAACAAATCGCCCGCATTGCCGGAGTGCCGCTGGTACCTCTCAGCACGTTGCCCCAGCGCTTCACCGACCTCGACCCCAACGTGCAGTACTACATCCACTGCAAGAGCGGCGTGCGCTCCATGAAAGCGCTGCGCTTCCTTCGCGAACAGGGCTTCAAGTACGTCAAGAGCGTGAAGGGTGGCATCAATGGCTGGTCCGACGAAGTCGACCCCTCGGTGCCCAAGTATTGATCAGCAGGGGCGGTGAAGTGTTCCGTTCAGAGCCTATACAGAGCCTATACAGAGGCTGAACTGAGCTCGCCATCGCCCCGTCGGTTTTCAAACCTTGGATTCAAAACCCGGTCTAAAACCCGGTCTAGAATCTATTGACCGCTCGGAGGCAGCGGCACCTGGAGAATGAATCGGGTGCCGCGCCCTTCCTCGGAATCGATCTGAATGGATCCACCGATCTTCTGGACATTGCTTCGGACCACATCTAGCCCCACCCCGCGTCCGGACAACGCCGTCACAGAATCGGATGTCGAGAATCCTGGGCGGAAGATGAGTTCGTAAATTTCGTGGGTCGACAGGCAGTCATCGGGTGAGATCATTCCCTTCTGAATGGCCCGCTTGAGAATCTTCGCTGTGGAGATGCCCGCACCGTCATCCTTGACTTCTACACACAGGTGACCGGAACGAACTTCGGCACTCATCGACACTTCACCCACCGTGGCTTTCCCACGATCGCAGCGGATCGAGGGGTGTTCGATTCCGTGGTCGACGCCGTTTCTCAAAAGGTGCATGAGACACTCACCGAGAACGGTTTCCCAACGACGGTCCAACAGGGTTTCACCGCCCCGTGTCACGAGCCGAACCGGTTTACCTGCTTTGACCGAAGCGTCCCGAACGACGCGTTGCATTCTTTGGAACAGTTGCTCGGTCGGCACCCAGAGCAATGAGTGCAAGAGTCCGTCCAGTTTCTCGATTCGACCGACCACCCCAGCCAAACGTCCCTCCGGGTCCGAAGGCCTCGCGGTCAAAGCCTCGCGAATCTCAACCATCAAACCCAACGCTTCATCCAGTCTCGAGAACGAAACCGGAATTTGGTCACTCACACGACTGATGGCGATGGAATCCAAATTGCGGACTGCGGGTTCAGTCCCACGCGGAGATGTGTTGTCATCTTCTCCGGGTGAGGGCGCTGCATCGATGAGTTGCAGCAGCGACTGATGCAAGGTTCGTCCGACCACGGTGATCGGACGCCCGGAACCCACTCCGCTGAGTTGGGATTCCACTTCTCCGAGGAAAGCCACGAGCACATCCACACAGGCCAAGATGAGCTCGATGAGCGGTTGATCGACCGAGCGACGGCCGCTGCGAACTGTCTCCAGCACCGACTCCAAGTCATGAGTGAGGCAATGGATGGGATCCAATCGCAGGAAACCAGCCCCTCCCTTGAAAGTATGGAACGATCGGAACAACACCTCGACCGGAGCGGAGTTGCGGGGGTCTCGCTCCAGCGCCAGCACCGCCGATTCCACATCTTCGAGCAGCGCCCGGGACTCCACACAGAACTGGGCCAAAAGTTCGGCGTCGTCGATAAGACTGAGGACGATCGGAATATCCAGCGATTGGGACAAATCCTGTGCTCCGACTTGCTTGGCATCACCGGTCATGGCGTGCAATTCACTCGAAAGGGGATCTGCGGCGTTGGAGTCGGGCATACTGAACAGCGGGTTATCGGCAACTTGGCGGCCGAACTGAAACACAAAGCGAAGGAAAACAACTCAACCATCTTGGATGGTCGTTTCCTGTAGATCGAGTTTTACACCCGACCATCCGTGCGGCGAATGAGGTAAACGCCGACCGCCTGAAAAATCAAATTCGGGATCCACAGCAAATACTGCGGATAAAGGTGAGGCTTGGTGTCCAGAGACTGCGCAACAATGATGAAAGAGTAGTACAGCAAGAGGAGGATCAGGGCCATGGCGACGCCGATGTTGGTTTCGCGTCGATGAGCCCGGATTCCCAAAGGAATCCCCACCAAGGTGAATCCCAGGCAGGCGAATGAAAAGGCCGCCTGACGGTGAATCTGAACCTCGATGGGCGTCACATCCAACTTCTCAGCCCGACGCTTGGCTCGTTCGTCCAACAACTGCCGCATCGACATCTCACTGAGCTTGGGCGGATCCAACTTCGAAGGGCGAAAATTGGCAATCGGTTCGATCCGTTCCTCGGCCGAAATCCCCTGCCATCCGCCCGACATTTGGACCAAACCCTGGAAGTTGCGCAGCGACAAGGCTGACGGGAAACGGTTGCTGTCCCGCCGCAATTCAGCCTCAGGAGCAAAGAGATCCAGGTAACAAACGCCGTTGGTGAAAGCAAAGATGCGGACATCGCGCAGCAGGTCGCCGTCCACCTTGCGGGCATACAGGGTCACCGAACCCAACTCCAGATAGCGCCCCTCTCCGAGCGACAGCGTTGCCTGACTCCGGAGCACCGAATCTCGCAGTTCCTTGAAGGCCACCCGGGAACGTGGCCCGACGTCTCCAATGAACCAGAAACACACCCCGCATAAAGCCAACGACAGCACCACCACCGGAACAATGGCGGAGGCCAGGCTGATACCTCCGGCTCGAATGGCCGTCAGCTCTTGATCGGCACTCAGCCGACCAAAGGTCAGGAGCGATGCCGTCAGCATTCCAATGGGCAACGCGAAGGACA
>CAMATE010000152.1 GCA_945861075.1 Akkermansia muciniphila | reverse complement strand
CTCGTGAGCCGCAGCATCACACGACAACGCTGTTTTTGGTTCGGGGCCCTTTGGGTCTCCGTGCTGTTGCTGTCTGCTGCCGCGAATTCGTCGGGCTCGGGGGATCCTCTCGCCCGAAGTGCGCTGGTGTTGCTGCGCGATGAATGTTTCTCCTGCCACGGTGAAACCAAGCAGAAGGCCGGGCTTTCGTTGCTGACCCGCGAGCAGGTGCTCAAGGGGAGCGAGGAGGGTCCGGTGGTGCAGGAAGGGAACCCCAAGGAAAGCCGCTTGCTCGCGTTGGTACTTCCCGGAGCCGATCCGCACATGCCGCCCCGGAAGCAATTGGCTCCCGGACAAATTCAAACTCTCCGCGACTGGATTCGTCGCGGACTTCCTTGGGACACCAGTGTCTTGAGTGATGAGCCTGTTCCCAGGCCGGTGTTGCTGGAGTCGGCCGCGCCCTCCTTCCGGCCGGTGGCTGCCCTGGCCCTCGACCCGGCTGGACATCGATTAGCGGTGGCGCGCATGGGTGGGATCGATATTCATGACTTGCAGAAGCCGGGGTTTCCTCGCGTGGCGCGGGCGGTTGCTTCTATGGATCCGGTGGAATCGCTCGCCTGGAGCCGGGATGGTCGCCGGTTGGCTTCGGGATCCTTCCGTCGGGTGCGGTTGTGGAACCCGGAGACCCTCACGGTCGAGCGGGAGATCGTGAATGCCCTTTCTGGCCGTGTCCTGAGTGTGGAGTTTTCTCCCGATGGTTTGCAGTTGGCTCTGGGTGACGGGGGTTCTGGTCTCCCCGGTTATCTGCGGGTGTTGAGCGTGGCGGATGGTCGGATCCAGCGTTCCTGGAAGGCGCACGCCGACTCCATCTTCGATCTGGAGTTCAGCCGGGATGGCTCCCGATTGCTCTCGGCCGGCGGTGACGCGCTCATCAAGGTTTGGGATGTGGCCCAGGCAGCGCCGATCGCTGTGCTGGAAGGTCACACCTCCCAGGTGATGGCCGCGGCTTTCAACACCAACGCCACTCAGGTGGTCAGCGGTGGGACCGACCGGCAGCTCAAGGTCTGGGATATCGCCACTCGCGAGAAGATCGTCACGCTGGGTGATTCCATGGCGGCGATCACGGCCGTGGCTTGGCCGGGCGACAGTGCCTCGGTTTGGGCGGCCACCGATCGCGGGACGATTGACCGATATTCCCAGCTCAAGTCGCACACGGGCGAACAAAGTTCTGCCACCGCGGAGCATCGACGGGTGGCCCAACTGCTGCCGGTGGTGTTCACCATGGCGGTCACCCCCGACGGTCAGAGAGTGGCTGCCGGTGACATGGATGGGTTGGTCCGGATCTGGGATGCGCAAGGCAAGGTCTTGGGGGAGTTGGATGCGGAATCGGAGGCGACGCCCGCGAAGCTTTCGCAACCCCCGCAGACAGTGGCCGCAAAAGTGCCGCCACCGAGTTTTGTGCGCGATGTGTTGCCAGCGCTCAATCAGGCCGGCTGCGCCTCCGGCGGTTGCCATTCCAAGCCGGAAGGCCAGAGCGGCTTCAAGTTGTCCGTTTTTTCCTACGACCCCCTCAGCGACTACGCTGAAATTGTCCGGGATGCCCGCAGCCGTCGGGTGTTTCCGGCAGCTCCGGAAGAGAGCCTGATTCTCCTCAAAGCCCTGACACGGGTGCCGCATGAGGGAGGCCAGCGTTTCCAGCCGGGATCCCCGACCCACCAATTGCTGACCCGTTGGATTCGCGCAGGCATGCCCTATGCGCTGACCAATGAGCCGGTGCTCCAGTCGGTCGCGGTGTTTCCGGCCGAGGGGCGCTATCGCAAAGGGGGGCAGCAGCGATTGAAGGTCGAGGCACGCTATTCCGATGGGAGCGTCCGCGACGTCACCCGCTTGGCCGCCTACGATTCGAGCGACAAGGAGTTGGCCCGCGTGGACGAGACCGGTCGGGTTTCCATCGGCAAGCTGACAGGGCAGGGCGTGGTCGTAGCGCGCTACATGGGATTGGTGGCTGCCTCGTCACTCATGGTGCCGGCCGACAAGGTGCTCAAACCCAAGGCGTACTCAGCCATTCCCGCCCACAATTTCATCGATGGCCTCGCTTTGGCGCAGTTTCAGCGTTTGGGGCTGATGCCCTCCGATCTCTGCACCGATGCGGAATTCCTCCGGCGGGCCAAGCTCGATGCCGTGGGTCTCCTGCCCACGCCGGAAGAGGTGCGTGCGTTCCTGGCGGATCCTTCGCCGGACAAGCGCCAGCGGTTCATTGACACGATCCTCGAGCATCCGGCCTATGCCGATTATTGGGCCAACCAGTGGGCTGATCTTCTCAGGCCGAATCCCGATCGGGTGGGGGTGAAGAGCGTGTTCCTGCTCGATCAGTGGTTGCGCGACCAGTTCCGGGCCAATCGCCCTTATGATCAGTTCGTTCGAGATATCCTCATGGCCGAAGGGTCGAACCATCGGGCAGGTCCGGCCGTGGTTTACCGCGACCGTCGGGATCCGCCAGAACTGACCACTCAGTTCAGCCAGTTGTTCTTGGGTACCCGACTGGAGTGCGCCAAGTGTCACCACCATCCGAATGAAAAATGGAGTCAGGATGATTTCTACCAACTGGCCGCCTACTTCGGCCCGGTGAAGCAGAAGGGGGCGGGTTTGTCTCCGCCGATCTCCGCAGGAACGGAGACCTTTTATTTCACGCCGGGAGGCGAGGTGAAGCACCCGGTCAGCGGAGTGGCGATGACGCCCCGACCGCCGGAGGGGCCGGAACTCCCGAAGTCCGAATCTCGGGATCCGCGCCGGCATTTGGCCGATTGGCTGACCGCTCCGGAGAACCCCTTTTTTGCCAAGGCGGCGGTGAATCGGGTGTGGGGGCATTTCTTCGGACGGGGTCTGGTTCATCCGGTGGATGATTTTCGCAGTTCCAATCCGTGTGTGAACCCGGCGCTGCTGGAGGCGCTGGCCGCGGATTTTGCCTCGCATGGCTACGACCTGAAACACTTGCTTCGGACCGTGATGGCCTCGCGGACCTACCAACTGAGTTCGGTGCCCAACGCCACCAACCTGGGCGACACTCGACAGTTTTCCCGTTCCTACCGCCGTCGACTGCCCGCCGAGGTGCTGGTGGATGCAGTGACCGATACCACCGGGGTGCCGGAGATCTTTTCGGCGGTGCCTCCCGGTGGTCGGGCCATGCAAACCTGGAGCTACAAGATCGCGTCGCATTTCCTGGACGCCTTTGGACGTCCCAATTCCAGCAGCGATTGTCCGTGTGAACGCGATGCCCAATTGAGCGTCGTGCAAAGCCTGCACCTGATGAACTCGAAGGTCTTGCAGTCCAAATTGGCAGACCCCAAGGGGCGGGTTCGCCAACTGGCGGTCAGCGATCGCAGCGATGCCGAACTGGTGGGCGAGGTGTACCTGCTTCTGCTCAACCGCTTGCCTTCGAAGCCGGAGCGTCAGGCGGCGTTGCGTGCGTTCGCCCAGCCCGGTGCCACCCGACAAACCGCAGTGGAAGATGTCTTTTGGGCGCTGCTCAACTCCCCTGAATTCGTGCTGAACCATTGAAATGAAACCGACCTCTGGAAATTGCGCCGGAATGCCTCGCCGGGATTTCATCCAATTGGGGATGGGTGGCTTGCTGGGCGCCGGCTTCGGCGACTTGTTGCGCCTCGAGGCGGCTGCGGCTTCGGCAGCCAAGTCAGGCCCAAACAAAGTCACCCCGCCGGGTGTGGTTGCAGGTCAAAAGCCGGTCAACTGCATCCTCATCTGGCTCGATGGTGGCCCGTCCCATTACGAGAGTTTTGATCCCAAACCCGGGGCGCCCTCGGATATTCGTGGCAGTTTTCAGGACATCGCCACGTCGGTGCCAGGGATCCGTTTCAGCGAGGCGGTGCCCGAGTTGGCCAAGGTGGCAGACAAGACCACGGTGATTCGATCGGTATGCCATAAAGACCCCAACCACGGCGGCGGCAACCACTACCTGATGACCGGTTCTCCGACACCGGTGCCGGTGGCCTGCGGAGCCTTCGTGACCTTCCATCCGTCGTTCGGGTCGGTGGTTTCCTGGCAGCGCGGGCAGCGGCAGGGTTTGCCGCCCTACGTGTCGATGCCCTCGGTCACGCGCAGCGGTGGCCCCAATTTTCTCGGCGGCAAGCATTCGGCCTTCGTGATCGATGGTCAGCCCAACTCGGCCGACTTCAAGGTGCGCGATGTCGTGCTGCCGACCGAGATCAGCGAGGGGCGTGCCACTAACCGACGCGAATTGCGGGGAGCGTTGGATTCCATGGCCCGGTATGCCGATCGCTTGGCGGAAGATCCGGCCGTCACGTTCGATCAATACCTCCAGCAGGGGGTGAATCTGGTGCTTTCGAGTCAGGCTCAGGCGGCGTTTGATTTGTCGCGTGAGGACAAGAAGGTGCGCGACGAATACGGGCGGAATGACTTTGGCCAGCGGCTCTTGATGGCGCGCCGGTTGGTGGAGGTCGGGGTGTCGTGGGTCACCGTCAATTCCGGCGGATGGGATCACCACACCAAGCTCTTCGAGGCGTACAAGGGCGATTCGGTTCGCAACATGGACCGCGGAGTCGCTGCGTTGATTCGGGATCTCGACCAGCGGGGCCTTCTGGATTCGACGCTCGTTGTGTTGCTGGGTGAGTTCGGCCGTACGCCCAAGGTGAACAAGGATGCTGGTCGGGATCATTGGCCTCATGCGATGTCCATCCTCATGGCCGGCGGCGGTTGCCCCCGGGGAGCAGTGGTGGGTGCCACCGATGCCAAGGGGTATGCCGCCTCGGAAGCCGTGTATCGGCCCGAAGACTTCGCTGCCTCCCTGTATTGGAAGATGGGGATCGATCCCAACCAGGTGCTCCACACCAACACGGGTCGACCGGTGCAGTTGGTGAACAATGGGCGCCGTATCCGGGAAATCTTCACCGCGTGATGTTCCGCAGCATGATGGGGAATTGGGTGCAGGCAGGATGGGTGTCGCTGTTTTTGCTCGCCGTGATGGGGCTCCGTGCTGCGGTGCCGGTGTTGGATCACGTCTTTCCCGCCGCCCTCCAGATCGGGTCCACGCAGTCGGTGACCTTGGTGGGTAAGTTCGATCCTTGGCCGACGCGGTTGGACCTCGACATCCCGGGCGTCACTTGGGAAGCCACGACCAACACAGGAGTCATCACGGTGCGTGTGTCCCCGAAAGCCCCGGTCGGTCCCCAGGTGATCCGAGCCTTCTCGCCAGAGGGAGTGAGCGCACCTCGCTTCTTGATCCTCTCGTCGCACCCGCAACGGGCCGAGGTGGAACCCAACGACGAGACGCGAACGGCCCAGGTGCTGAGCGATCTTCCGGCCGAGGTGAACGGTCGACTCGAAAAGAATGGGGATGTGGACAGCTACTCGGTCGAGCTTCACGCCGGTCAGAACTTGGTGGCCCGACTCGAAGCCTACACGCTTCAGTCGCCGCTGGATCCGGTGCTGCGATTGCTGGATGCCCAAGGCGTTCAAGTGGCTTGGAACCACGATGAGGTGCGTTCGCTGGATCCGCTGTTGGCATGGCGCGCGCCGAAAGCCGGAACTTATGTGCTGCAAGTATTCGGTTTCGCCTATCCGGCCGATTCAGACCTGCGTTTCAGCGGGAGCGCCAAGTCGGTGTACCGGCTTCATGTCAGCACCGATCCCGTGGCTCGGCATGGCTGGCCTCTGGGAGTGAGTCGGTCAGTCGAAACGCGCGTGAGGTGGGGTGACTGGGGTGTTCCGGAGATGTCCTCGGAATCGACACTGGTGCCATCATCCGCGATTGCGTCTGGAACTGTTGGGCACTCCCTGCAAATCCCGGGTCATCGGTTGCCCTTGGAGATGCCGGTCGGTGATGGGAAGGAGTGGGTGGAAGTCGAACCCAATGACACAGCCGCCACCGCTCAGACGCTGGAGATCCCCTCGGCGGTGTCCGGCGATTTGGATCGTGCGGGTGATGAAGATCGCTACCGGGTTTCAGCCAGGAAGGGGGAAGCGCTGCGTTTGGAGGTGCAAGCGGCGGGTTTGGGTTTCCCCTTGGATGCTTGGCTGAAGATCGAGGATGCCACTGGCAAGGAACTGGTTCGCAACGATGACTCTGGCGGGGCCGACCCTGTGCTCGATTGGACGCCTCTTGAGTCTGCTGAATATCGGGTGGTGGTGGGCAACCTGCTCCAGCGGGGTGGGCGGGATCAGCGGTATCGGTTGTCCGTGCAACGGCCTCAGCCTGTTTGGAGCGCTTCGGTGCCGGAGGCTTTCCTGTCGCTCGAGCCCGGTAAAACCAACGAATGGAAGGTCGCGATCACGCGTCGCTTCGGTGCTGAAACGCGCCTGACAGTCTCGGTGCGCGGTTTGCCGCCAGGAGTTCGAGTGGATCCCGTGGAGGTTCCCGAGAAGGCGCTTGAGGCGACCCTTCGATGGATCACCGCCACCAACGCCGCTTCCTTTTCGGGTCCCTTTCAGGTCGAGGTCATGGCCCCAAAATCGGTTCAGGGATTGGCAGGGGTCCAGCAGGCTCGGTTTTCATTGGTCAGTGCCGGGGAGAACAACGGTGTTCCTCAGGGGTTTCGTCGTCTGGTTGTCGAATCGGTCTCGCGTCTGTGGATGACGGTGCTTCCGATGCCCTCAAAGCCTGCCGACAAAAAGTAATGGGCTAGACTGGGGAATTTTCAGTCGAGGGGTAAGACTAAAACATCCTTGACGGCGTTTGAGTCTTTGGCTTGCGAATGGTGTACGATCGGTGGTACAAAGCACACCTATGGCAGCCATCGGGCGGTTCCAAAAGGGTGAGGAAATCTTCCACGCCAAGGTCGTCGACGGGGAGATTTTCAAGCTTCAAGGCGATGTCTTTGGCTCGCCGTCCTTCGAGAAAAAACCGACGCCGCTCAAAGGGGTCAAGACCCTGACGCCGGTGCAGCCGTCCAAGATCATCGCGGTCGGCCTGAACTACGGCGACCACGCCCGCGAGGCTGGAATGGCCTTGCCGAAGGAACCGCTTTTTTGGCTGAAGGCTCCGACCTCACTGATTCCTGACGGCACCAAGATCGAGATCCCCTTCGCCAACCATCGCAACGACTTCGAGGCTGAACTGGCCGTGGTGATCGGTCGCAAGATGCGCAATGTCACCCCGGCAGCCGCTGCCCGCTACATCTTCGGCTACACCGCCTCCCAGGACATCACCGACCGGACGATCCAGGGCAGCGAGAGCCAGTTCGCGCGCTCGAAGTCCTTCGACACGTTCACGCCGCTCGGGCCCTACATCGAAACCAAGATCGATCCGCATGATTTGAGCATCCAGCTCTTCCAGAACGGGCAGTTGCGCCAGAACGGCAACACCAGCCAGATGATCTTCAACTGTTTCCATCTGGTGAGCTTCATTTCCACCAACATGACACTCCTCCCGGGCGACGTGATCCTGACGGGCACGCCGAGCGGTGTGGGCCCCATCGAATCCGGCGACCGTCTCGAGGTTCGGATCCAGGGGATGGCCCCGTTGGTCAACATGGTGAAGTGATCTTCTCAGACTGATTTTTTCCTGAACACGCCTCCGAAACGGGGGCTCTCACCGACTCCATCGGCCCCTCGGGTAAACCCTGGGGCCTCTTTCTTTCCCACTGGCCTCCCGACCCCACACCCCCACAGACTTTCCCATGCTTTGGTCCCAAACGTTCATTCCGACTCTCAAGGAAACCCCCGCGGATGCAGAAATCGTGTCCCATCAACTCCTGCTGCGTGCAGGATTGGTCCGGAAGCTCACCGGTGGCCTGTACACGTTCCTGCCGCTCGGCCTGAAGGTCCTGCGCAAGATCGAGCAGATCATCCGCGAGGAAATGAACCGGGCCGGGGGCATCGAGGTGCTCATGCCCGCCTTGCAGCCCATCGATATCTGGCAGCAGTCCGGCCGCTACGAGACGGCTTCCGGAGTGCTCTTCAAGGTGCGGGATTCGGCCCGGAAGGATTGGGTTCTCGGGCCCACCCACGAAGAGGTCATCACCTCGCTGGCCGCCAACGAGCTGAACTCCTACCGCCAGCTCCCGAAGAATTTCTATCAAATCCAGACCAAGTTCCGGGATGAGATCCGCCCGCGCTTCGGCCTGATGCGCGCCAAGGAGTTCCTCATGAAGGACGCCTATTCCTTCGATGCCACCGATGCCGGTGCAATGACGAGCTACCACAAGATGTACGACGCCTACACCCGCATCTTCGCCCGTTGCGGTTTGCAGGCCTTCCCTGTCGAGGCCGACACCGGCGTCATCGGTGGTAATTACTCGCACGAGTTCATGGTGCCTGCAGAGACGGGCGAGAACGACGTGGTTTACTGTGAGTCTGGCAAGTACGCGGCCAACATCGAGAAGGCGATCAGCCGTGGCCCCGCCGAAGCGACCCCTTCGGAATCCACCGGAGTGGCGCCCGAGAAGTTTGCCACCCCGGGTGTGGTCACCATTGAAGCCCTCGCCGCTTCCCCTTACGGAGTTTCGGCCCGGCATCAAAT
>CAMATE010000151.1 GCA_945861075.1 Akkermansia muciniphila | reverse complement strand
TCATCTGGGCGGCCAGGACGTGTTCTCGGGAGAACTCGGTCGCGTGAGTAGGGGAGGATGCCATGGCGGTGGGCAATGGTTCAGTCCAGTCGCACCCTCAATCCATCCCAAGCCAGCGAGACCCCGGGGGGGAGTTCTTCTTGATCCCGGTCGTGGTCATAATGGTGGGTGAGGTGAGTGAGGTAAGTCTGGTTGGGACCGATGCGTCGGGCTGTGGTCAAAGCCTCATCCAAGCACATGTGGGTGGGGTGAGGCTCCGGCCGCAATGCGTCGAGAACGGCGACTTGCACGCCTTGAGCAAAGGCCACCGCCGGGGGGATGACCTCCTTGCAGTCGCTGAAATACGCCAGACGCTTCAGCCCGCCTTGCTCAAACACCAACCCCGTGGTCGTGATGCGGCCGTGCGGCAATTGGAATGGGGTGATCTTCAAGTCACCGATTTCGAAGGGCCCGTGGATCACATGGGGTTGCGGGTGGAAATAGCTGAAGGGAATTGGGTGTCCCCCGAAGGCGTAATCGTAGACCCGTCGCAACGAACGAAAGGTTTCCTCGGTGGCATAGACCGGCAGCGGGCCTTCCCGCAGGTCACAGACGCGCCGGCAGTCGTCCATGCCCATGATGTGATCTGCATGCGCGTGGGTGACGAGAACGGCGTCGAGATAGCCGAGTTTTTCCCGCAGCATTTGAGTGCGGAAATCGGGAGTGGTGTCGATGACCAGCCGGACTGCAGGGGTTTCGATGTAGATCGAGGCGCGCAGTCGATGGTTGCGAGGGTTGGCCAGAAAGGACTCTGGATACTCCTTTCCGATGATGGGAACCCCTTGCGAGGTGCCTGTACCCAAGAAGCGGAACGCGAACGACATCGTCGGAGACTGCGAGCGGTCGCTACCCGATGTCAAAGCTCGGTGTTAGAACTCGGTCTTAGGACTTTGAGCCGGACTTAGAACGGGGACTTGGCTTGCCCCGTTTGACTGGTTTTTCAGCTGTTCTCCGCCGGAAATTCTGCAACTCGAGGCTCCAGGCCTTGGTTCGCACAGGCACCACGGTAGGTTCTGCGGCAGGAAACCCTTCTTCGGCCGACAAGATACCATTTCTGGGATGAGTCAGGATCGCAGGCAGGCGAACCGGCTTGATCGGCGTTGAAGGATCGGTCTCGGATGGGCCGGCTTTCGCGGGAATAATGTCTGGAGGCGGCACCGCTGCCGGGCCAGGTTGGAGAGCCTTTTCCAGTCGGAGTTTCAGATCGGCAATCTCTGTGTCCTGCAACGCTTTTTGCAGAGCCAGCTCCGAATGGCTTTGCCTGGTAGAGTCGATTTGCGAACGGAGTTGATCGCACTCTTGATGTGCCTTTCCCAAAGCGACCTCGAGGTGAACCCGTAGTGCGGTTTCACCGGCTACCCGTGCCACCTGATCCGCCATCTTCGATCGCAATTCCAGCATTTCCTGCTGCAGGATCCAGTGGCTGCTTTCAAGGATTTGATTGCGTCCTTCGAGTCGACTTTGTTCGGGTGAGGGCGCCTGAACCGGAAGGGGGGGCGGATCCTTCACGACCGGTTTTGCAAAGGTGGATGAGGCTGGCAAGAAGCGGGATGTCAGGAAAGATCGGATCGCGATCCCGGCCCCTAAGAAACCCACACCGCCGCCCAGAGAGGCGAGGATCCAAAAATATTGTGGCGCGACATCCATGGGCTGACTACATCGACAGAATCGTCTGAAACAACTCGTTGACCGTGGAGATGAGTTTTGCGGAGGACTGATAGGCCCTCTGGAATTGGATCAGCGAGGACATTTCCTCGTCGATCGACACCCCTGAGACCGATGCGCGTTGTTGGGTGAGAGTATGGCTGATAATCTCCTGATCGGCCATTCGATTGTTGATGTTGGCCAACTCCTGACCATAGGTGGCCACTGCTTCATTGTAGTGCTGCGAGACGGTGAGTTTTCCGAGCGCATCCTGCGGCGCATCCAGCCATTTCAGCAGGTTCACTGCTACGGTGTTCCCCCCTTTGTCGGTGTCGGCGCTCATCTGCATTTTGCGCACGTCAGCCAGCACTTCCGCGTTGACGGCGATGTCGGATGCATCGGTTCCCGTGAAGAAATTCAAACCGCCGGTACCATCCAGATTCTTGCCCAGCTTATGGATGGCGTTCATGCCCTCGATGAGGTTGCTCGCCATCAAGTTGATGTCTTTTCGAAGGTCCTCAAGGACGGTGTCTCTGGCATCTACCAGGCCCTGAAGGGAGCCTTGACCGGTGAGTTTAGCTGTGGCGTCCGATTCAGTATTCCTGACTGAAACCTGCAGGCCACCGTTGGCGTCTAGCGCACCTTCAAGAGCACCGGTGACTAGATTTTGTGTGATTACCTCCACCCCGTTGACGGCGACGGTAATGCGTTGGCTGTCGTCGTACTGGATCTGAATCGAAGAGAGTGCACCCAATTGCTCCAGACGCATCTGGAGATTATCTTTAGCGATTCCGCCGCCGTTGGAACTGGCCACGGTGTAGTCCATGGCTGCCCGGGAGGTCAGCTGGATCAATTGATTGGCCTCCTTGATGCGGCTGGTCAGGTCTTTGTTCAGATCGGAACGAAGGGTGGTGAATCGCTCTTCAACCGAATTGAACTTATCGGTCAGCTGACCGGCCTTGAGAAGAAGGACCTGACGGTCGGGTGTTGAAGCCGGCGATACGGAGACTGCTTGGATCGCGTTGTAAAATTCTGAGAAACCGCTGGCCAAAGCCATCTGACCTCCGAGATCGCGGGCTGCGGCGTCTGATTCGGGAGTGGCACTTTGGCGGTCGATTTGTTGCCCCAACAGCACTTGCCCGATTTGCAGGGTTCGCTGGAAATTTTGGAGATAGGCCGTATTGCTCGATTCCCGGATCAGTTGCTCATCCAGTATTGAATCGCGGAGGGATTTGACTCCAACCACCTCCACACCGGTTCCCGCGCCGGTAGGGTCTCGCCGAGGCTCTACGATGACCCGCTGGCGTGCGTATCCCGGGTTGTTGACGTTCGAAATATTGACACCGGCCGTCTCGATGCCGAGCCGCGAGGCCGTCAACGACGACGAGGCGATTTCGAGAGTATTGAGTAGTCCGCCCATGGTTCTCCATCAAACGACCGCTTGCCATCGGGACACCGGGTTGGCCGTGGCGAACGCTCGCTCCTTGCCTTTTGCCCCGTAGGTGCGGCCGGTCGATACCACACCAGACCGTTGCAGCACCTGTTGGGCCAAATCTATGGACCGGCCCAAAAGAAGCTGGTTTTGTCGGAAGACTCGTTGGCACGAATCCATCAAACGCTGAAGGTGCGCCACGACCTGCTCTATGGTTTGAGCCTCGTCAGGGTGCAGGAATGGATAGATGTCCAGTCGCTTGCCCGGCGGGGGCAGCTGGCATTGGGAAGCCAACAGTTGCTGGGCCTCGCTTCGTCGGCGACTCAGAATGAAGAGTTCCTCAACCGCAATCCGTTGAGCCGTTAGATTTCCCGTAAGATCATTGAAGTTCCTCTGGATCAAGAGGCTCTGTTGCTGATCCGTCAGCGAGACCAGCCGCTCTGCACAGAGGACCTCCGCGGCAAGGCTGTCGTACCATGCTTGAGGGTCCATGATCAGTGCTGCGGTTTCTGAGGGCCGTTGGGCGAGGCTGCTTCAGAACCGATTTGGAGAGCGAGTTGTCGGGAGAGGGCTGCCCTCATTCCCAGTTGTCCTGATTGACTGATCTGGTTGGCGAACAGGTCATTGGCCATGTCGCCATAGACTTCGCCGACCAACTTGGCCTCTCCACCTTTGGCGGGCAGAATACTCGGTGGCTTGGCTGATTTGAGGATTTCACGGACGAGTATTCCTTCAAACTGCCCCACCACCTGGTCAGCCCGTTGCTGAGGCGTGCCCGTCTTGGCCATTCGGGACAACGCATTCGGGTCGACATTGCTCAGGAGAGTGGTGGTCAATGAGGTGCTCATTATCGGACCTGTAGTTCTGCCTGCAGGGCACCCGCCTGCTTGAGCGATTGAAAGATTGCTACGATGTCGCGCGGACTGGCCCCGATCGAGTTCAAGGCGGCGGCCACCTTCTCTACTGTCGGCATCTCGGCAAAGGGGATCAGCCCCCCCTTGGCCTCGGTGACATTCACATCGGTATTGGGCACCACAACGGTCTGCCCATTCGGTGCCAGAGGATTGGGTTGGGAGACGGTTCCCGACTGTGCAATTGAAACGATGAGGCTGCCGTGGGCTATCGCACAACTGGACACCCGGACTCGGGAAGTTGCGACAATCGTCCCGGTGCGCTCATTCAGGATGACCCGGGCGGGGACGTCCATCGCCACTTCCAGGGCCTGAACTTGAGCGATGAATTCGATGGGCATCGATTGATATTGGTCGGGCAACTCGATCATCAGGGTTCCACCGTCCATGGCTCGGGTGGAATCAGGGTATTTTCGGTTGATTGCTTCCGCGGTTCGGGCAGCCATCGTGAAGTCGGGCTCGTTCAGGATCAGTTGCATGGTGTTCTCCTGAAGCAGGGTTACTGGAATCAGCTTTTCGACCATGCCGCCTCCGACAATCTGTCCGCTGGTGGGGTGATTTTTGGTGACTGAGCTGCCGCCACCACCTGCAGAGAATCCGCCAATGCTGATGGGGCCTTGGGCCACGGCGTATACCTTGCCATCCGAGCCGATCAGGGGAGTCTGTACGAGGACACCTCCTTGAAGGGTCTTGGCATCGCCCATGGCGCTGATCAATACATCGATCTTGGAACCGGATTTGGCGAAAGGCGGGATTTCAGCGGTGACGATCACGGCCGCCACATTCTTCGAAGTAACCCGCGGAGCCGGCACGACCAATCCGAACCGCTGCATCAAGTTCGCGATCGCCTGTTGGGTGTAGTTGGGGTTCTTGTCACCGTCGCCATTGATGCCGGAGACCAGACCATAGCCCATGAGTTGGTTCCCGCGGGCTCCGTGAAGGAACGCAATGTCCCGAATACGAACGCCCCCAGACGATTGGGCCGCCCCTGGAACTGCGGCCATCCACAAAGCGATGGCCCAGGGAATCCAGAGTCGGACGAGGTTTTTCAGAATGGATTGGTTGGGATTCATCATCGATCACATCGGGTTGACCTTGTCCCAGACCTTACCAAACCAGCCGCGCTTTTGGCTGTCGTTGACCGAACCCGATCCGTCGAAACGCAGAGTGAGATCGGCCAGTTGGTGGCTGAGAACCGTGTTATCTTGGGTCACATCTACCCGGCGAACAGTGCCACGCAGCACGATGGTTTGGCCTTCGCCGGAAAATGAAGTGGAACGTCTGCCCTCGATGAGCAGGTTTCCGTTGGGCAGTGCATCCACTACCCGAACGGTGAAGCGTGAGTTAATGGAGTCGGAGTTCTGGACCTGACCGCCTCCGTTGAAGTCGGTTTTGGATGAGGCGTTCATGCCAGGAAAAGCGCCACCTTTGGTCATGAACTTCATGTTCTCGGGCTTGAAGAGGAACTGGTTGATGCTCGCGTCGATCGAGGATTCCTTCTGGGTCTTCTTGGTCTGATTCTTCGTGGCCGAGTTGTTTTCCTGAACGATGACCGAGAGGAGGTCTCCGACCGCCAAAGCCCTCCGATCGGCTAGAGCCGAAATCGAAGCATCCGACCACAGCGAGTCGGCGGACACGGTGCCGGTGCAGATCAAAATACTAGCGAACAACGACAACCACCGTTTCATTGATGACCTTTCCTTTGAGTTCCACCGGCTTGAGGGCACTGCGTAGTTTCAGAGTTCCGCCTCTGAAACCATCTTCGAGAGCAACCGCCTGAAATTCGACCGAAAGGGCCCCTTCTTCGAGTCGGGCCGAGATGGTGTCGCCGCGGCGTATCGTGGGGCGTCTCCGCAGGGAGCGTTCCATGAGCACCCCTCCGGCCGGTACTGGAGAGGAAGTCATCCAATCTTCTGCGGCCGGGTCTCCTGACCAAGCTGAACCGTTCAGGCTGAGAACATCCATGGATTGACGCTGGAGGCTGTTGGCGCTGAGGGGCGCCTGACTGGCCAGAGCGCTGTCGGTGATCCACACTTCACGGACCCATCGCACCCGGATTGGCAATGCGAGTGAGGTGACGGATTGGCCATCCACCCGGATCTCGAACTGTGGATATACTCTTCGATTGGGCTGCTGGATCTGGGTTGTCCAGCGAAGGGTGATCTCTCCTTGTGGGACGATGACCGCAGGAGGAGTTCGTTCGAATTCGATATTCAGAGTGCCATCCTGAATCTTCCACTGCGTCCGCAACGATTGTTCCAAGAGACCTGAGAGCTCCTCGGCGCTGATGGTTCGTTGGACGCTTTGGGAAGCGTCGCCGGCAAACAGGCCGATGGAGATAACGGCCAGTACCGTCCGGAAAATGAGGAAGTACTGGCGCATGAGGTGCGTGATCAACGTTTGAGGTTGTTGCTCTGCTGCATCATCTCATCGGCTGCGGAGATAGCCTTGGTGTTCACCTCATAGGCCCGTTGGGCTATGATCATGTTCACCATCTCCTCGACGACTTTGACGTTCGACAACTCGAGGTACCCTTGGTTGACCTCGCCAAATCCATTTTCGCCGGGTTGACCGGTTTCCGGAGCCCCCGAAGCGACACTTTCCCGGTATACATTGCGTCCAATCGAAGTGAGGCCCGACGGATTGGGAAAACGGGTCAATTGGAGTCGGCTGGTTTGGGTTCCACCGGCCGTTGCAATCGTGACCTGACCATTACTGGCGATGGTGATTCCCGTGGTACCTGCAGGCACGGCTGGGAAACCCGTGACGGGATAGCCATCACTCGTCACCACAACGCCTGCAGATGAGGTCTTGAAGCCACCGTCACGAGTGTATCCCCGGGTGCCATCCGGCAGGGCAACTTCGAAAAAGCCATCGCCCATGATGGCAAGGTCCAGTTTTTCGCCGGTTTGGCTCATCTCGCCGTTGGTGAAGACGCGCGCCGTGGCGACGGTTCGGGTTCCGTGTCCCACCTCGACACCCGCTGGCAGAGAATTGCCAGCTCCCTGTTCGGAGCCAGCCATGCGGGTGGCTTGGTAAAGGAGGTCTTGGAACTCGATCTTGCTCTTCTTGAAACCAGTGGTGTTCACATTCGCCAAGTTGTTGGCGATGACGTCCAGGTTGTTCTGCTGAGCCTGGAGGCCGGATGCTGAACTGTAGAGGGCTCTGATCATGGGGGTGGCAAAAAGGCTTCTTCGGTGGGTTCAGGTCTGTTGGGGCAGGCTATTGGGGCGGGGTTCCGAGTTCCTGAATCGAGCGTCCCATCCGTTCATCGGCCACCTGAAGTGCCCGTTGGTTGGCTTCAAAGTGACGCATGGCCAAAAGCATGTTGCCCATTTCCTGCACCGATGAGGTGTTGGCACCTTCTAGGAATCCCGGTTGTACGGTGGTTCCCGTGGCGGGCGCCGCCTTAACCGACTGGGGCAATCGGTAGTAGCTACCGCTGAGGTGCTGAAGCTGGCTCGGGTCGGCGGCTTCGACCAATTGAACCTGTCCGCGAGGAACTCCGCCCTGGGAGAGTTCCCCTCGCGGGCCGAAAGAAATGGGGCCTGCCTGAGGATCGATACGGATGGGGCCGGTATCTCCTAGCACCGGATACCCTTCCTTCGTCAACAACGCGCCCTGACGGTCGACATGGAACTGGCCGTCGCGGGTGTAGGCTCGACCGCCTCCGGGAGCTTGAACCGCGAAGAAACCTGGCCCTTCCAATCCCAAATCG
Source organism: Akkermansia muciniphila (assembly GCA_945861075.1). Lineage (GTDB taxonomy): Bacteria > Verrucomicrobiota > Verrucomicrobiia > Limisphaerales > UBA9464 > SXXZ01. Next base: position 759 of record CAMATE010000151.1, on the reverse strand, counting down.
GTGGGAGAACCCGTGTGTTGTAAGGTTCCTTGGTTCCGGTTGAGCCCCGCCTTCAACATCGGGTACGCGCTCCCGAGCTGAGATGATGGGTTGGCGTGATTGGCTGCCCCGGGAATGCGAAATTCCTCAAAGCCTCCAACTTGAGCTCGGTAACCGGGCGACGACTGCCCGGACAGGTTCTGGGCCACCATGTCATGCCAATTCATGTTGGCTGTCATGGCTGCTGCAGCCTGATGGAGGGCTATGTTCATCCTCAATCTTCGCAGCACTCGGTGTGCCAGTGAGATTCCTGTGAATGGCACATAGGGTGCTGCGAGATATGGGGCAGACTTTGGGTTTATCCAAAATCGGCGCTGAATCGATCATGATCAATCCTCAGGAAATGGGTCGCCAATTGCTGGCAGAAGAGCCCGGTGCAGCGCACCCGGGTGTGGCGGCTCCGGCTGGCTTTCAATCCAAACGCTGGGTTGACGAGGCTGAGGCCAAGGCGGCCGCCGGAGATCGCGCCGGCGCGGTTCAAGATCTTGAGCGGGCGTTGGTGTTGGAGCCGGATTCCCTATTCGTTCTTCGGACTCTTGGCAGTCTCTTGATGGAGGACGAAAAATTTTGGGAGGCAAAACAACGGTTTCAGCAGTTGATTGCTCAGCATCCGGAGTATCTCGAGGGGCAAGTGTTGTCTGCGATTGCCAGTCTCAAGCTGGGACGCTTGGATGAATTTCATTCTGAGACCGACCGAGTTCTGGCTGTCGATTCCCATCA
>CAMATE010000150.1 GCA_945861075.1 Akkermansia muciniphila | reverse complement strand
GAGATGTCTTCTTCTTCCTCCGCTGGCTTGTAGAGCAAGCCGACGACGTCCGCATCCTGCTCAATGGCTCCGGATTCGCGAAGGTCGGAGAGTCGGGGTTTGCGGTTTTTGTCCTTTTCCAGTTCGCGGTTGAGCTGGGACAGAACGATTACCGGCACATTCAATTCCTTGGCCAAAGCCTTCACACCGTTGGAGATGTCGGAGATTTCCTGTTGGCGGTTGTCCTGAGATTTCTTGGAGTCCGAATGCATCAACTGGAGGTAGTCGATGATGATGAGCTTAATCTTGTGCTGTTGCCACATGCGGCGAGCCCGGGCGCGAAGCTGGAGGATCGAGAGACCCGGCGTGTCGTCGATGTGCAGGGGACTCTTGGCCATCTTGGCGGCGGCGCCGGTGAGCTTTTTGAAATCCTGTTCGGCCATGAACCCTTCGCGAATGGATCGGGCGTTGACCCGAGCCAGCGAGCACAACATACGCATGACCAGCGATTCGGAGGTCATTTCCAGGCTGAACACACCGACGGGCTGCCGCTCGTTGATGACCACGTGCTCGGCGATGTTCATCACCAGCGAGGTCTTGCCCATCGAAGGACGGGCCGCGATGACGATCATTTCCCCGCCATTCATGCCGCTGGTCATTTTGTCATAGTCCGAGAAACCGGTGGGCAAGCCCGTGAGGCCCCCGGCCCGCTGGTGGAACTCTTGGATCATGTCGATGGCCCCGCGCACGAGGTCCTTCATCGGCTTGATGGTCGTGGTTTCTCGGTCTTCGCTGATGCGCAAGATGTCCCGTTCCACCTCGTCGAGCAGGGCGTCCACCTCTCCCTGATGCTCATAGACTCTGGCCACGACCGACGTGCACGCCGTGAGCATGCGTCGAAGAACCAGCTTTTCGCGAACGATCTCGATGTAGTAGGAGAGGTTGGCCGCACTGGGTACGGCATCTTGCAGGCTGCTCAGATAAGCCAAGCCCCCAACACCTTCGAGTTGGTTGTTGTCCTTGAGCTTCTGCTGAACCGTGATGAGGTCGATGGGCTCCTTCTTGTCGTACATGTCGGCCAGCGTCTGATAGATCAACTGGTGACGCTGGTCGTAGAAGGTTTCTGCACCGGCTTTGAGAGTCTCGATGCACCCGCCCATGGCCTCGTTGGGGGAAAGGAGCACGCATCCCAGAACCCCTTGTTCGGCTTCGGTGGAGTGCGGGGGCAATCGGTCCAGCGAGGACAAGTCCAACTTCGGGCGAACCCGCCGGGACCTTTTGAAGTCAGGCCGGTTTTCATCCGAGCTGGTTCCGCCACGCTCGTCTGGAAGGTCTTGCATGGGGTGGATTGAGAATCCGGGAGGCTTCGGGCGGAAGGAAAGATTGTGCCCAATGGGCCGCGAATAACTTGCTGTCGGAAGTGCTTGATTCTGGCCGATTTATGGCACCGGTCATTCACCCGCCTTGTTAGGGGGGCGTTGGCTCCAAAACAGGGGCAACGTCAGGGCATCGCGGAACTGGCCCGGGGCCCTTTCAAGCGGATGGTTCGGAGGGGGCGGAGGCTGAGGGTTCAGTGGGTGTTGGCGGCTCAGAAGGTGCGAGTCGTTGGATGGGGCGGCCGAACCAAAGCATCAGGAGTCCGAGTCCGTGGAGGTTCGCATTCACCCCATCGCCCAGCAGCGCGCACAGCATCAAATCCCCACCGAGCAGTACGGTGGACAAGAGTCGGGCCGTGAAGTTTGCTCGGACCACCCAGATACCCAGCACTGCAGATAGGACGCAGGCCCCCCCGAAGAGTCCCCAGCGGGCAGGTCGGGTATCGCCCAAAACGAAGCTCAGTGTTTCGATGGATTTCCAACCCCAAGCGCCACCCACCGACGTCACTTGGTCGAGGGTCAGGCCTCGAATGGCACTTCCCAAACCCAGCAGGTACAACCCGAAAGCGGGTTGTTGGCTTTGGAGCCATGGGCTTGGCGAGAACAGACGGTGCATCGTTCGTTTTCGGGTGAGGTCCGTGCTTCTGGAATTACAAACCCTTCAAGATTTGCTTCAGGAGCTGCCAACCGGCCTCGCGGGCTTTTTTGTTTTCTGGGCTCCCGGCCGGATCTTCGCCGGCCCGCATGAAGCCGTGTCCCGCTCCCTCGTAAATCACCGGTTCATAGACTTTACCGGCCTTTCTCATGAGCGACTCCGACTTCGGGATGGTGGCGTTGACGCGGGCATCGTTGCCGCCGTAGAAGCCGTACACGGGAGATTGGATCTTGGCCAATTCCGCCTCGTTTTCACTGCCGGAACCATAGAACACAAAGCCCGCCTTCACGCCGGGATGGTTGCTGACGAAGCGGAAAGTTTGGGTTCCTCCCCAGCAGAAGCCGCCGACCGCCACCTTGCCATTGCAGGCCGGGAGTTTTTGAACGTAGTCGCTGGCCGCCTTCAAATCGGCGGTGACTTGATCGGGTGGGAGGGATCCGATCTTGGAGCGGGCGCCGTCGGGGCCTCCCAGTGATTCAGTGCCCCCGCCATTGGGACCTGTTCCTGAAAGCAAATCCGGCGCGATGGCAATGTACCCGGCCTCGGCCAGTTGATCCGCCACGCCTCGGACCCAGTCGGTGAGTCCAAAGATCTCGTGGATCACGACCACCGCTGTGGCCTTGTCTTTAACTTCCGGATAAGCCACCCAGCAACGGACATCGCGGTTCCCGTGACGAACCGTGACCCATTCCAAATGGCGCGGTGATTTCTCCAAACGGGGTTTGGCCCAATCTTGAGCAAGGACGAACCCACTCAGGCAGCAGAGCAGGGGCAGGACGCGGAGAACGTGGGGTAACATGGGGGGGCGGGCTTGGGGTTGGGGTTGGACAGGAGGACCTTGTGGTCAGCGCAGGTGTCGGTCTGCGAACTGCAAATAGAATTCCCAATCAACGGCCGTCAATGCATGAGCGCCGGGGCGGACATGGTAACCGACGGACTCGCCCACCGACACGTTGAGCGCCGGATAGTCAGGTCCGGGGAGTCCGTCTTTTCCGAGAAGCCGATACACTTCGCTGGCATGCCAGCCCGAGAGGTATTCTCCCTTGGGATCGGCCCACCGGTCTTCTTCGGCGCTGGCAATGTACACGGGTCTGGGAGCGACGAGCGCCACCAGTTCGTGCTGGTCCACCGGAAGGTCGGTGACCCGGTGGCTGTAGTCCTTGAAACGCCCGTTGAACCAGTGGGGAAAGCTGGTGTTGATGCGCAAGGTGGTTTCGCCGAAGAAGCGGCGGGCCAGCGCCGCCCCGCCTTCACCGGATTCGTTGGCGATCACCAAGGCGAAGCGGGTGTCCCGCGCTCCGGCCCAGAGAGCCGTCTTGCCGAGGCGGGAATGCCCGAGCACCGCGACTTTTCGGCCATCGACGGCGGGATCGAGCTGAAGTTGATCCAGCGCCCGCGACAGAGCCCAAGACCAGGTGGCAATGGCTCCCCAATCTCCAGGCTGGAACCGGTGTTCAGGTCCCCCGGCCGCGGCCGCTCCTCGAAGCCCCTGTTTCCAGCCTCCGTCGAAATCAGCTTCGGCGTCTCCGTAATAGGCGGTGGCCAGCCCATAGCCGCGTTCCAGGATTCTTTCGATGGGCCATGCAGCCGCATCGCTTCCACGGCTGCCCTCATTGGCCACATGGTTGGTGACGCCGCTGCGAGGCCGGTTGGCCACCCAACCGCGAGCCAGAGGGATGTCGGTTTCCGCGGTGACCGTATGGTTTCCGTCGAAGTTGAGTCCGAGGAATATCGGCACCGGTTTCGTGGCCGCAGCCGGGCGGTACACCAGCAAATCCAGAAGGATCGGGTGCGGGCCCTTCGATAGCGGGATTTGGATGCGCTGGCGGATGGCCTTTCCTCCGAGTGCGTCCTTGCGTGTTTCCACGATCCATCCGGGTTGACGAGGCAGGCCGGCTGGAATGCGTCCGTAAACATGCTCTTCAAACAAGGACACCAGTTCCGCCCGGCGCCTTGGCCATTGCTGAGGTGAGGTGATGCGTTGGCCGTTTTGCCGGGTCAATGCTTCGGGCAAAGTATAGTGCGGGACGGCACTCTCCACCTCATTGATGGGAACAGCCATCGGGGTCTGGGCTGCCCAAGCGCCCATGCAGAAACAACCCAGCCATCCAGTCCATGCCCGCAGGGAAATCATGGACTCGAGGGTCCTCACCCAAGCGGTTCCCGGCAAGACCAGACGGTCTGGACCCCCGAAAGGCGGCGGGAGTGTGGGTTGGGAGAGGCCACGCTACGGGCCGCTTCAGGCTCCGCCGACGACCGTGATGTTCATCGCGGACGGACGGTTCTCGAGGTCGATGATCAGGAAATCGGCTTCTGGGGTGCCGGTCGCTTTGAAGGGGGTTCCGTCGATCCGAACCCGGGCGTGGGGTGGCGTGTCCCAAAAGACGAGTTTCCAGTTCAGGATGCGGCTTTCGAATGATCCTTCGGACTCGCTGAATTGGAGACGGGTTGTGCGACCCTGACGGCGCAGGGTTATCCGCCGTTTGTGGAAAACGCCCGATTCATGCTGCCGTGTGATGCCGTCGTCTTCGTACCAGTGGAACTCGCCTTCCGGACCGGGCCACATATGCAGGGTAATGTTCGTGCTCGGAGTTTCCTGCGTGGAATTGCGGGCCTCGGTCAGCGGTAGAATCCCACCGGCGCGAACGTAGACCGGAATGCGGTCCAGCGGGGTCGGTGCAAGAATGGATCCACCGCCAACATGGCGTTCTCCTGTCCAGAAATCGTACCAGACATCCTTCGGCAAATAGACACTTCGGGCCGGGCAACCGGGTTCCAGCACTGGGGCGATCAAGAGGTCCCTTCCAAGCAGGAACTGGGAATTGCAGGCCACCGCGACGGGGTCGTTGGTGTAGTGGTAAAACAGGGGGCGCATCAATGGCTCGCCTGCGGTGGCCGCCCGCTGGCTCAGGCTGTAGAGCAGTGGTAGGAATTGATACCTCAGCCGGAGAGTTTCCCGGGCAATGGCTTCCACCTCGGGTCCGAAGGCCCACGGTTCTTGATCTCGGGTCCCGAGGTTGCTGTGGTTGCGGAAGAAGGGTGTGAAGGCCGCGAATTGCAGCCAGCGGACGAACAATTCGGGTGAAGCATTGCCCAGGAATCCACCGACATCGCCGCCGCAGAAGGGGACACCGCTGAGCGAGAGGTTGAGCAGCATGGGCAACGCGTCGCGCAGGTGGTCCCAATGCGACGAGGTGTCCCCCGTCCAAACGATGGCATGACGCTGGATGCCGGCATAGCCCGCGCGGGTCACCACGAAGGGCCGCACGTCGGGTCGGTGGCGCAGCAGTCCGTCTCGGGAAGCCTGAGCCATGGCTTGCCCGTACAAATTGTGCACGGCGGCATGGGGTTGTGGTCCGCTATCGGTCTGGTGCACCGCATCCGGAGGCAGGGTTTTGTCGGGCCGGGCGAAGTTGGCCGGCTCGTTCATGTCGTTCCAGATGCCACTGATTCCCAGGTCGAGCAGGGCCCTTTGTTCATCGCCCCACCAATTCCGTACCTCGGGACGCAGAAAATCGGGGAACCGGGCCGCGCCGGGCCAAACTTCACCGAGCACGTCGGTTTTCCCACCGGCCTCCCGCACGAAGGCATCGTTTTGAATGCCGCGTTGGAGTACGGGGAAATCAGGGTCGTCTTTGACGGCGGGATCCACGATGGCCACGGTGCGAATGCCCTGCTGATGGAGTTTTCGGGTCATGGACCGTGCCTTGGGGAATCCCGAACCCACGGTGAAAACGCGGTACCCATCCATGTGGTGGATGTCGAGGTAGAGCGCATCGCAAGGTATGTCCCGCCTCCGGAACTCCCGAGCCACAGCCTCGACACGGGCCTGTGTTTCGTAGCTGTACCGCGATTGGTGGTAGCCCAACGCCCATTCCGGCGGCAGGGGCATGGTGCCCGTCAATTGGGCGTAGCGGGCCAGCACCGATTCCACGGTGGGGCCTAGAAAGAGGTAAAGATCGATGGGGCCTGAATCGGCCTTCAAACTCCAGCGGTTGGGGACTGTTGATCCGAGATCCCAGCGCTGGCGGCTCGGGTTATCCCAGAAAAGTCCGGCCGCACGACCGTGCCTCAGGGATAATGCGAACGGAATGGACACATACAACGAGGGCAGGGCGGGGTGAATGGCCGGGGCATGGCCGAGGACATCGATGTTCCAGAACTCCCGCACTGTGCCACGTCGATCGAGGGGGCCCGTGACCTCACCCAATCCGAAAAGCGATTCGTGCTCGATGAGGCCGAGTGTGAGCTCCGGGGTTCCGTCAGCGGTGAACGACGTCAATCCAGGCCCGGCTGAAAACACCTCAAAGCCCTCGGAGTCATTCAATTGCCAAGCCCCGCGACGATCCCAGGAAAAGACGCCGCATTCGGTGGCCAGACAATAACGGTGGCCGATGCGTTGGGCCGCGGTTTCCGGGATTTCCCAAGCCCGCTCGACGATGGCATCCGAAGCCGGCGAAGGCGGAGATGCATCGCGCTCCAGACGGAGACGGAACAGGTCAGGGGCTAGTGCCTCGATCAGCCCAGTGATACCGGCGGGGGTGGGCAGAAACATCATGCCTCAAGCCTTGTCGCCGGTGCTGCTGGAAGTCTTCACCTCGATGACGTCGTGCGGTGCGGCTTCCTTTTGACCCGCCGGGCTCACCTGGATGTACCGCGCCCGTTCCCGCAAGCTCGCCAAATTCGCAGCCCCCAAATAGCCCATGCCGGATTGGATACCACCAATGAGTTGTCCCACCACGGAATCGAGCGATGCGGCCACTTCCTTGAGTGCCTCGATGCCTTCGGCCGCCGCCTTGCGGGTGCTGTCTGCACTGTGCCCATAGCGGGCTGCGGAACCGGCTTTCATGGCCGCGTGGCTACCCATGCCGCGGTATTGTTTGTAGAGCTTTCCGTTGATTTCGACGATTTGCCCTGGGGCCTCGGGGCATCCGGCGAACATGCCTCCGCAAATCACGCCTTGTGCCAGCGTCAGCGCCTTCACGATGTCACCGGATTTGGTGATGCCACCATCGGCCAGCAAGGTGACTCCACAGGCGGCCGCCGCTCGGGACGTGACGTAGAGGGCGGTGAGTTGGGGGATGCCAACACCGGCAACCACCCGGGTGGTGCAAATGGACCCGGGTCCTTGACCCACCTTGATGACATTGGCTCCGTTGGCGGCCAGGAACTCGACGCCGGCCGCGCTGGTCACGTTGCCGGCAATGATGGGCAGGTGAGCAAAGGCATCGCGAACGAGTTTCACGACCTCACCGACACCGCGGCTGTGCCCATGCGCCGTGGAGACGGCCACGCAGTCCACACCACGATCTATGAGCGCTCCCACATGACCGATGACACGTTCCCGGTCGATGCTGCCATCCTTGCGGCGGATCGTGGAAAGGGCCGCACCGCAGAGCAGGCGGAATTGGGAATCCCGCGCCGGCTTCAGGGCCGCACCGGTTTCCTGGGTGATCCGCTCGATGTCGCTGAGAGTGAAGAGCCCCTTGAGGCGGTCTTGATCGTCCACCACGAGCAGTTTGTGGATACCGAGGTTCTCGGTGAAGAAACGGTCGGCGCGGGCGATGGGGTCTGCTCCCAGCTCGCGCTCGGAGATGGTGCGGACCTGGGCTCGGGGTGTGAGGGCCTCGGAGACTTTCCGGTGGGCATAGCGTGGCTTGACCACGTGACCCGGTAGGAGACCGAGCAGGGTTCCAGCGGCATCGACGACTGGGAATGTGCTGAAGCTGAAGCGCTTCTTTTCGATCAGTTCGAGGACGTCACCAATGTGCTGCTCGGGATGGACACGGATGGGATCCTGGATGAGCCCATGCACGTGGTTCTTCACGCGCGACACCTCCGAGAGTTGCTCCTTCTCGGGCATGTTGTAGTGGATGAGCCCGAGTCCGCCGTTGAGGGCCATGGCGATGGCCATGCGGGCTTCGGTCACCGTGTCCATGTCGGCGGACACCAGAGGGATATTCAGGTGCAGTCCATCGGCCAGGCGTGTGTCGATCTGGCTCTCCTTGGGAAGGATCTCCGTGTAGAGGGTGGCCAGCGTGACGTCGTCGTAGGTCAGGGCCGTTCGGCTGTGTGCTGGGAAGAACCGGGAGGCCGGTTGATAGAACTCGGAATCGACCTCATGGTCTGGGCTCGCGTCTGCCATGCGCGATGGTGGAAGGGCTCAGGCTTTGAGGCAAGGAAACTGAAATATTCCTCGGCGATTCGGTGGATGAATCGGGCCCGCCCCGTCAACCGAGTGGCTATTCCACGACCTTGGGAACCACAAACAAACCACCGGCCTTGGCGGGGGCGTTCCGCATCGCTTCGTCGTGAGGCAGCGAACCAGTGACCACATCCGGTCGCATGACATTCACCAGTGGGAATGCATGGGCTGTGGGTTCCACCTGTGAGACATCCACTTCCTTGAGCTTCTCGATATAGCCGAGGATGTTCGTCAACTGCTGGCCGAAGCGCTGTTCCTCATCGGGGGTGAGGGCAACCCGGGCCAGATTGGCAACGTATTGGATGTTGAAGTCGGACATGGGGGTTGATGGCTCGGATTACGGATTCGCAAGAAATTCAATCTTCACCAAACTTGGCATCCACCAGCGCGCACAGTTGGGTCATGGCCGCATGACAGTCGGCACCCGTGCACACGATGCGCAGTTTGCTTCCAGGCCCG
>CAMATE010000149.1 GCA_945861075.1 Akkermansia muciniphila | reverse complement strand
TGCTGGGGCTGGCGCTGGGGATCAGAGCCTCGACGGCGCTCCGCGGGATCGGTCCTGCACTCGCAGGTAGGCTCGGGGGAGGATGAGCTTTCGCGCTGTTGCGCGAGGGGTTTGGGTGATCGCCTCCAATGCTCGCTCCGGCCCGGTCCCGCTGCCGCTGGGTTGATTGGGGGGCCTGTCCCTCTATGGTGGGTGATTGTTGCCCATGAGGAAAAATAATTGTCGTCGAACAGGTGTGTTGTGGTGCTGGTGCTGGGGCTCTGGGTAGGCGAGGCATTCGGAGTGCCCCAACGGGGCACCGCATACCAGCCCGGGGTGAAACCCCGGGTATGGCGCGCAACCGGAGCGTTCTGAAGGAACGCCGCATACACCCGGGTGAACTCACCTGTTTTGCGGTGGCAGAGTGCTGGGGCTGGCGCTGGGGATCAGAGCCTCGACGGCGCTCCGCGGGATCGGTCCTGCACTCGCAGGTAGGCTCGGGGGAGGATGAGCTTTCGCGCTGTTGCGCGAGGGATTGGGTGATCGCCTCCAATGCTCGTTCCGGCCCGATCCCGCTGCCGCTTCGTTGATTGGGGGCCTGTCCCTCTATGGGGGTGGTTGATTGTTGCCGATGAGGAAAAATAATCGTCGTCGAATAGGTCTGTTGTGGTGCTGGCGTGGGGGCGGTGGGGGCTCTGGGGAAATAAGGCGTTTGGAGTGCCTCAACGGGGCACTGCATACCAGCTCGGGGTGAAACCCCGGGTATGGCGCACAACCGGAGCGTTCTGAAGGAACGCCGCATACACCCGGGTGAACTCACCTGTTTTGCGGTGGCAGAGTGCCGGGGCTGGCGCTGGGGATCAGTGCCTCGACGGCGCTCCGCGGGATCGGTCCTGCGCTCGCAGGTAGGCTCGGGGGAGGATGAGCTTTCGCGCTGTTGCGCGAGGGGTTTGGGTGATCGCCTCCAATGCTCGCTCCGGCCCGGTCCCGCTGCCGCTGGGTGTGGGTGTGATGTTGGGGGAGATGGTGGTTTTGAGTCGTGGGTGGGGTTCCGCGGGATCGGTCCTGCACTCGCAGGTAGGCTCGGGGGAGGAGGGGCTTTCGCGCTGTGCGCGATGGGTTTTTGGTGATCGCCTCCAATGCTCGTTCCGGCCCGGTCCCGCTGCTGCTGGGTGTTGGCGGGGGGAAACGAAATGTTGTGTGTTGGGGGCGGGGACGGTGATGCTGCGTGGCCGGTTTTTGCCGGTGCGCGGAGGTGTTCTGCGGGGGAACCGTTTTTTTATGCCAACCTTGATTGCCAGTCTGGTCGCCGAGCGTGTCGGCGGCCGCATTGTGGGTGACTCTTCTCTGGAATTGACCGGTTTTGCTCCGGCGGATGGGGCCAAGCTCGGTGATCTGACTTTCGCTGAGAACGAAGCGTACTTTCTGAGGGCCGATCAAAGTGCTGCTTCAGCCATTTTGGTGGCGGGCGATTTTCGGTCGTCCACGGGCAAGACCATCGTGCAAGTGGAGAATGCTCGGGTGGCCTTTGCACAGGTGTTGCCGCTGTTTTTTCCTGAGCCGGTTTTGCCGGCGGGGATTCATCCGTCGGCGGTAGTTGCAGCTTCAGCGCGTGTGGATCCTTCGGCGCATGTGGGACCTCAGTGTGTGATCGGGGAACGGGTGCGGATTGGGGCTGAGGCGGTCCTCGTGGGTCGCAATTTCATCTCGGATGACTGCGTGGTGGGTGAGGAGTGCCGGTTGTATTCGAATGTGACGCTCTACCCGCGCAGTGCGCTGGGACGGCGTGTGCGGATTCATGCGGGTTCGGTGATTGGTTCGGATGGTTTCGGCTATGTGTTCGACAAGGGTGAGCACCGTAAGGTGCCGCAGGTGGGGCAGGTGATCATCCATGATGATGTGGAGATCGGTGCGAATGTGACGATCGATCGGGCGGCGCTGGGGGCGACGGTGATCGGCCGGGGGACGAAGATCGATAATCTGGTTCAGATTGCCCACAATGTGACCATTGGTGAGCACTGCATTTTGGTGGCGCAGGTGGGGATCGCGGGCAGTACCAAGATTGGGAATTATGTGACGATCGCGGGTCAGGTGGGGGTGGCGGGACACTTGCGGATCGCGGACAAGGTGACGATCGCTGCGCAGTCTGGGGTGATGCACCACATTCCGGAGGGGCAGAAATGGCTGGGTTCTCCAGCAGGCCCGGATCGGGTGATGAAACGTCAGTATCTGGCGATGGAGCGCCTGCCGGAGTTGCTGCGACGTGTGCAGGAGTTGGAGCGGCGGCTCGGGGGGGAGCCTTCGGCGGCGAAGTAAGCGGGCTACGCGGGACCGGGCCAGCGCTCGCAGGGAAGCTCTGAAGGTTCAGCCATTGCGCTTCGCGCAGGTTTTTTTGGTGTTCGCTTCCAGAGCTCGCTGAGCCGGATCGATTCGGTTGGGAGGGAAGTGATGGCGTGGCGGATTTTTTCGCAAGACGAGGCGAGAGCGAGGCGCGGGCCGGTTGGAGGCCCGTAACGAGCGAACAACGACGCTCTTGCGGAAGAAGACGCAGTCAGCACGACCGATCCAATTGAATCGTTCTGGCTGAAGCCCGATCCCGCTCCGCTGGAGTATTGGTGGGGCTCCGCGGGATGGGTCCTGCGCTCGCAGGGAAGCTCGGGAGGTTCAGCCTTGGCGCTTCGCGCCAGAGTCAGGGTGTTCGCTTCCAGAGCTCGCTACGGACCCATCACGCTCCGCCTGCGTATGTTTTGTTGGAGATGGGTCCTGCTCTCGCAGGTTGGTGAGGCGTTTTGAGTGCCCCAACGGGGTGCCGCATACCAGCCCGGGGTGAAACCCCGGGTATGGCGCACAACCGGAGCGTTCTGAAGGAACGCCGCATACACCCGGGTGCTCTCGACTGTTTTGCGGTGGCTGAGTGCCGGGGCTGGCGCTGGGGATCAGTGCCTCGACGAGGCTCCGCGGGATCGGTCCTGCACTCGCAGGTAGGCTTGGGGGAGGATGAGCTTTCGCGCTGTTGCGCGAGGAGTTTGGGTGATCGCCTCCAATGCTCGTTCCGGCCCGGTCCCGCTGCCGCTGGGTGTGCGTGTGATGTTGGGGGAGATGGTGGTTTTGAGTCGTGGGTGGGGCTCCGCGGGACCGGTCCTGCGCTCGCAGGTCGGTGAGGCGTTCGGAGTGCCCCAACGGGGTACCGCATACCAGCCCGGGGTGAAACCCCGGGTATGGCGCACAACCGGAGCGTTCTGAAGGAACGCCGCATACCCCAGACTGTCCCTAGGCGTGGTCGTGACGGTGCCTCCGCTGGGTGTACTGGTGGCGCGCTCCGCGGGATCGGTCCTGCACTCGCAGGTAGGCTTGGGGGAGGATGAGCTTTCGCGCTGTTGCGCGAGGGTTTTGGGTGATCGCCTCCAATGCTCGTTCCGGCCCGGTCCCGCCGCCGCTGGGTGTGGGTGTGATGTTGGGGGAGATGGTGGTTTTGAGTCGTGGGTGGGGCTCCGCGGGATGGGTCCTGCGCTCGCTGGGAAGCCCTTGGAGGTTGAGAATTCGCGCGGTGTCGGATTGGGGTGGGCGTTTGGGCTTGTGGGGGCGGGATGGGGAAATAAGGTGTCTGATCATGAGGATTCCCCGGTTTGTTCCCCGTTTGTTCCGGGCATGGGGCTTGGCAATTGCGATTGTTTTTGGGGCGGGCTTGCCGGGCGATGTTTCGGGGGCTGGGGCGACGAATGGGATTCACTGGTCGTATCGGCCGTTGCTTTCCCAGCAGGTGCCTGAGGTCTCCTCCCCGGTGAACGATGGGGCTTCGGTCGGTTCCGTTTCGCATCCCATCGACCGCTTCATTCTGGACCGTTTGCAACGGGATGGGATTCCGCCGACGCCGGAGGCCGATCGGCGTACGCTGTTGCGTCGGGTGAGCTTTGATTTGACCGGGTTGCCGCCGACGCCGGCCGAGATGGAGGCCTTCTTGAATGATCCATCGCCCGATGCCTATGAGCAGTGTGTGGATCGCTTGTTGGCGTCGCCGCGCCATGGTGAGCGTTGGGCGCGGCATTGGCTGGATGTGGTTCACTACGGTGAGACCCATGGGTACGACAAGGATCAGCCTCGCCCGAATGCTTGGCCGTATCGGGATTACGTGATCCGGGCCTTGAACGCCGATAAACCGTATTCGCGCTTCATTCGGGAGCAAATCGCGGGCGACGTGCTCTGGCCAGACACCGAGGACGGAATCACGGCGACCGGATTCATCTCGGCCGGGCCATGGGATTTGATCGGCCACGCGGAGGTTCCGGAGACGAAGACCGACGGCAAGATCGCCCGCATGCTCGACCGGGACGATATGGTGGCGACGGTCATGAACACCTTCAACAGCACCACGGTCCAGTGTGCGCGCTGCCATGATCACAAGTTCGATCCGGTCCGATCGGAGGAGTATTACCAACTGACGGCGGTGTTCGCGGCGCTCGACCGGGCCGATCGGAAGTTTGATGTCGATCCTGCGGTGGCCGCGCGTCGCCGTGCGCTGGAGGCTCGCAAAACTCAGTTAATGCAGGAAAAGAAGACCTTGGATGAGGAAATGATTCGTCAGGGAGGCCGACGGTTCGCCTTGCTCGAGCGACGCATCGCGGCGGCCGAGGCCGGTGCCAAGGAACCCTCGCGACCGGAAATGGGTTGGCATTCAGCGATCCAATCAAAGGCCGACGTGGTTCAGTGGGTGCAGGTGGATCTGGGTCAATCAGTGGAGATCCACCGGTTGCTCTATGCCGGTTGCCACGACGACTACAATGGCATCGGCAAGGGGTTTGGATTCCCAATCCGCTACCGGGTGGAGTTGTCCGAAGATCCGGAATTCAAGACCGGCGTCCAACGACTGGAAGATCAGACCAGTGCTGATGTGCCCAATCCCGGGGTGACTCCGCGGGAGGTGACGGTGGCAGGCATGCGGGGGCGCTATGTCCGGGTCACTGCCACTCGCCTCGCGGCCCGAATGAACGACTTCATTTTTGCTCTCTCCGAGTTGGAGGTGTTCGATGCGAAAGGTGTCAACAGGGCTCTCGGCGCGCCGGTGACGGCCAATGACAGCATCGAGGCGGCGCCCCGCTGGGGACGGGATAATTTGACGGATGGGTGGTTCCCGGGTCGGACCCAGTCTGCAACCGGAGAAGAGTTGGTCCGGCTCCGGCAGGACCGCGAGCGTCTGGAAGCTTCGCCTGCCTTGGCGGCCAGTGCGGCGCGGTTGGTTCCAGTCCGGGATGGTTTGAATCAGGTGACTCGGGAGTTGGCGACCTTGCCGCCGATGCAGGTGGTTTATGCGGGCACGGTGCATCATGGGGGAGGCGCTTTCCGAGGGACCGGACCCAATGGCGGAAAGCCACGGCCCGTCCACTTGCTGGCGCGCGGCGATGTGCGCAAACCTGGCAATGAGGTGACACCGGGCGTGCCTCGGTCCTTGGGCTTTAGCCGCGGACTCCAGGTCGATCCGTCCCTGCCGGAAGGTCAGCGCCGGGTGGCTTTGGCCGAGTGGATTGCTGATCCAGCCAACGTCCTGACCTGGAGGTCCATTGTGAACCGGGTCTGGCAGCATCACTTCGGCCGTGGATTGGCAGAGACGGCCAATGATTTCGGTCGCATGGGGACTGCTCCGAGTCATCCGGAGTTGCTCGACTGGTTGGCGGTGTGGTTTCGCGACAATGGCCAATCCCTCAAGTCGTTGCACCGCCTCATCGTGACCAGTCGGACTTACCGGCAGAGTTCGGTGGTTCCGAATCCGGAGACGCATCCGGGGATGGCGCGCGACTCCGACAATCGACTGCTCTGGCGCATGAACCGTCGGAAGTTGGAGGCTGAGGCGATCCGCGATTCCATGCTCTGGGTGGCCGGCCGGCTCGACGAGCGCCGCGGTGGGCCCAGCTTCAAGGATTTCGTGGTGGAACGACCGGAGCATTCGCCGCACTACGAATACGCCCTGCACAACCCGGAAGATCCCGAGTCGCACCGGCGCTCGGTGTACCGCTTCCTCGTGCGATCCCAGCCTCAACCCATGATGGCGGCCTTGGATTGCGCCGACCCTTCGATCTCGGTGGACCGCCGCAACGAGACGCTCAATGCCCTGCAAGCCCTGGCCTTGATGAACCACAAGCTCGCGGTGTCGATGTCACGCCATTGGGCCGCCCGCCTGGAACGCGAGGCGCGGACGACTCTGGAGCGCGTATCGCTGGGCATGCGTCTGGCCCTCGGGCGCGGACCCACGCCCGAGGAATCCGAGGCACTGGTCCGTCATGCCGAACAGCACGGCTTGGCCAGCGCCTGCCGCTTGCTACTCAACCTGAACGAATTCGTGTTCGTCGATTGAGCCGGCGACGAATGGCGCTGCCGGCGCAGCCGGGGAACACGGCTCAGCGGCCTAGGTCGAGGCAGACGGCTTCCTTGGTGGAGCGGGCGAAGACCTTGCCGTTGGCCAACACGGGCGTGGTCCAGCACTTGCCATCGAGCACGTCGGCGCGGGCCAGTTCTTTATAGGCCGAGGTGTTGGGGTCGATGAGCACGAGGTGCCCGTCGTCCGAGAGGGCCAACACGCCGCTGGCAGTCAGGATCACGTGGCCGGGTCCAAATCCGGGCTGCTCCCACTTCACGGTGCCGGTGGCGATGTCCACGCACTTCACCGGGCCGTTGCCGTATTCCTTGAACTGGAACATGCCGAAGAGGTGGCCCTCCTTCAGCACCGGTGTGGACCAGTGATTGGCCAGGGGCTTGTTGCCGGCGAAACGGTAGGCTTCGGTGGCGGTCCACTGAGATCCGTTCTTGGTCACCTTGGCAGCGCCTGCGCCCACGCCGTAACCGGCCGAGCAGTACACCAAGTCACCCGAGACGATCGGGGAGGCTGCTGTCGAAACCTTGTAGGGGAAGCTGTGGCGCCAGAGTTCTGCGCCGGTCTTGGGATCCACTGAAACCAGACCAGATTGCAGGAACCAGACAACCTGTCGGACTCCGTGGATCGTGGTCACGATGGGCGAGGCATGGGTGATCTTCTCGTCACCGGTCTTCCACAGGATCGCGCCCGTCTTGACGTCGAGGGCCATCAAGCTCTCGCCAGCACCGCCGCCAGCTACGAAGGCACGGCCGTCTTCGATCACGGGCGACTGGGCGTTCTGCCAGGAAATGTTGCGGCCGGCGTGGTCCTTGGAGAGGTCCTGCTTCCAGACTTCCTTGCCGGTCTTGGCGTCGAAGGCCTGCACCACGAGTTTGGCCGAGAAGGTGTACACCCGACCGCCTTGCACGGCGGGTGTGGAGCGCGGGCCGTCACCGCCGCGATTTTCTTTGGTGCCGTCATCGCCACCGTCTCCGGTCTTCATGGATCCCAAGGCCATGGTCCACAGTTCCTTGCCGGTGTCGGCATCGCGGGCAACGAGGGTCTCGAGCATGGCGCCGCCTGAATCGCGCAGTTCCTGGGTGAAGCAGCGACCGCCTGCCACTGCGAACGAACTGAACCCGGCGTTGCTGGGAACCTTCCAAAGCACCTTGGGTCCGGTGGCCGGCCAGGAGGTGGCGATTTTTTCAGCCGTGGACCCGTCGTGGCGAGGTCCGCGGTACTCGGTCCAGTCGGCTCCGTAGGAACCGAGAGAGGTGGTGATCAAGGCGGCCAGGGTCAGGGTGCGTTGCATGGGCTAAGGCGTGACGGATCGCCGGCACTCCGTCAAACCCGGAGTGTCATTCCCCCTGAGGGGCTGGATCGGTCAACTTATGCCTTCAAACCGCGGGACGGCTGGGGTTTGCTGGACTGATGGACGCGCTGATCAAGGTTCTTCGCCAGGATGCCACCCTGAGTCCCGCCGCGCTGGCGGCGATGCTGTGCCGATCCGAATCGGAGATCCGGGCCGAGATTTCACGTCTCGAGGCCCAGGGAATCCTGCTGGGTTACCGGGCCGTGGTGAACGAGGAGAAGCTCGGGCATGACGTGGTGCGGGCCATGATCGAGGTGAAGATCACCCCGGAGCGTGGGGGCGGTTTCGACAAGCTCGCCGAGCGGATTTCCCGCTACGAGGAGGTGCGTTCCTGCCACCTGATGTCCGGCGGCTACGACTTGCTGGTCGAAGTGGAGGGCTCCGACTTACGCGATGTGGCCGCGTTCGTCTCCGAAAAGTTGTCCACTATCCAAGGGGTGCTTTCGACGGCGACCCACTTCGTGCTCCGGGCTTACAAGGAGCAGGGCCTCCTCATGAAGCGCGATGCGGTCGAAGAGCGGCTTTCGGTGACTCCCTGACAGGGCCCCGAGCCGTTGGCGGAAGTTGTGTCCTACAATCGGAGGAAGAGTTTCCTGCGGTGCAGGGCGCGGGCGAAGAGGAAGAGCACCAGCAACCCACCGGCGGCCTGAAGCACCTCTCCCGTCGTGCCGAGTCGGGCCCGTAGGTCCGGAGACAGGAATCGTCCGGCCACCGCGCCGTATCCCACGAAGCTGGAGAGCAGGTAGAGGGTGATGGGGTTGGTGCCGATCCAGACGAAGGGTTGGCACCACCGTTGTTGGTTCCATCCGTCCACCACTTGGTAAAATCCGGCCAAGAGCAGGAAACTCCATCCGCCGGCAAACAAGACGAAGGAAGAGCTCCACAGCTTTTTCACGATGGGGAAGGATCCGCTCCAAACCCATCCAACGGCGAGGCAGCCTAGACCCGCCAGGATGAGCCGGAGGGTGCGTTGGCTTGGCTTGAGCGAGACTTGTCGGAGCAATGTGCCGGCGAACACTCCGAGGAGGCAGGTGGCG
>CAMATE010000148.1 GCA_945861075.1 Akkermansia muciniphila | reverse complement strand
ACGAAGACCAAAGCCCTACCAACTGCTTAGTTGCCACCGACGGCATTTCCGAGAAATCCGCCACCAGAACCGCTATCGCAAGCCCACTTCACCTCAAAACACCCCAAAAACATTGGTCGCTATCTAACTGCCATTCGGGACCGACCCCGTCGCCCCGGGGTTTCACCCCTGGCTGGTTTACGGTGCCTCGTTGGGGTACTCTGAACGCCTCATCGTCCCCGAGCCTTCCTGCGCCTCCACGAAGCGGCAGCGGGACCGGGCCGGAGCGAGCATAGGAACGTCGACACCCTGATTCCCCTCGCGCGGCCAGCGCGAAAGCTTAGCCGGCCCCAACGTTCCCTGCGAGCGCAGGACCGATCCCGCGGAGCCCCCACCGCCAACAAGCCCCAGCGCCAGCCCCGCCACTCCGCCATCTGAAAAAGATGATAAACTGTCCCCTTTTGTGTAAATGTGAGGGACCGACCCCGTCGCGTGTGTTGCGTCGGGGGGATGGCAGGGTAGCGTTTAGGCTTTGAATACCCATAGGGTCATCACCTTTTCGCCGTCGCTGACGATTCCGCTAACGCGGGATTGTCCGTGGAACTGTGCCTACTGCGGGTACCGGCGGGATCGGGAGGGGCTCATGCCCGAGGCGCGCTTCGAGGAACTCCTGGCCACCGCACGGAAGGGCGGAGCCACGGAGATCTTGTTCCTCGCAGGCGAGGCTTCGGATGCCATGCCGCATTTGCGGACCGAGTTGAAGGCCCGGGGCTTTGATGATTTCGTCGCACACGTTCGCTGGGCCTGCGAGCGCGCCTTGGAAGCCGGCTTCCTGCCGCACACCAACATTGGCGCCATGTCTCCGCGCGACTTCGAACAGTTGGCCGAAGTGAATGCCTCCATGGGCCTGATGCTCGAAAACATCGACGACACCTTCAACCGGACCATCGCCCCACAAAAATCCGCCAAGGGCCGCTTGCAGACCTTGGAGGCCGCCGGCCGCGCCCGGGTGCCGTACACCAGTGGCCTCCTCATCGGACTGGGTGAATCGCGCGAGTCCCGGCTGCGGTCGCTCGATGCCCTGGCCGAAATCCACGCGCGCCACGGGCACTTGCAGGAAATCATCCTTCAGAACTTCATCCCCAACGAAGGATCGCGGCTCACGTCTGCGCCCGAATCTCCGGCACAGGAAGAGTATCTGGAACTCATCGAGCACTGGCGCCGCGTGGCTCCTGGGGTGGCCATCCAAATCCCGCCCAACATCAATCCACATTGGGAGGCCTTGCTGCCGTGGACCGACGACCTGGGCGGCATTAGCACCGACGGCGATTGGGTCAATCCCCTCAACCCCTGGGCCCCTCCCGAACAATACGCCCAGGCCTGTCAGCGTCAGGGCGCCGAACTGCGCCACCGGTGGCCGGTGTATGACGCGTATGTCGAGAAGGGCTGGATTTCCGCCAGAGTCGCCGCAGTCCTCCAAGCTTGGGACGGCCGGACTCGGCTCAGTCCGGCCGGACCCATTTACCCCATGTCCGAAACGCAGCGTCCCCAGACACCCGCCGAACCACTGACCCGGGCCCTGCGCGGCGAGGCCTTGTCGGTGGACGAAACCCTGAAATTGGCCCAGGCCGATGGCGCGGCGCGCGAGGAAATCCGCGAGGCGGCCGATGCCTTGAACCGCCGTCTTCATGGCGAGGTCGTGACCTATGTCGTCAACCGCAACGCCAACTTCACCAACGTCTGCACCACAAACTGTTCCTTTTGCGGATTCTACCGCCCACCAGGTCACCCCGAGGCCTACACCCGGACTGTCGGGGCGGTGGTGGAGCGCGTGCTGCAAACGCCGTGGGTCACCGAGGTTTGCCTGCAAGGTGGCATCCACCCGGACCTCGGGCTGGAGTACTACGAGGAGCTGCTTAGAGCGCTGAAGCGCGCCCTGCCGGGCGTTCATCTCCACGCCTATTCGCCCATGGAGATCCATTCTCTGTGCCGCAAGAGCGGTCTGGATCCCCGCACGGTGCTCGGTCGCCTGCGCGATGCCGGTCTCGGATCGGTTCCGGGAACGGCCGCGGAAATCCTCGATGACGCCATGCGCGACCAGCTTTCGCCCGACAAGCTCCGGGCCGCCGAGTGGGAGGCCATTATCGAAGCGGCCCACCAGACCGGACTCCGCTCGACCGCCACCGTGCTCTTCGGCCACCGGGAATCGTGGGAAGACCTCATCCATCACCTCGACCGCATCCGCTCTCTTCAGCGGCGTACCGGCGGGTTCACGGAGTTTGTGCCCTTGGCCTTCGTGCCGTATCGCAATCGCCTGGGCGGCCAATTGGCGCGGGAGGCCGGTGTGAGTCCGGAGGCATTGGCCGAGGCCGGGACTGGACGCGTGGAGCAGTTGTATCCCCTCGCCCGATTGTTCTTCGGTGAGGAAATTCCGAATCTCCAGACCAGTTGGGTGAAGCTCGGACCCGAGCGTGCGGCGGCCATGCTCCGCTCCGGCTGCAATGATTTCGGCGGCACCTTGTACGAAGAAAGCATCACCCGTGAGAGCGGCGGGCGTTTTGGAGAATGCCTCACTCCGGTCGAGATCGAGGCTGCGATCCGGTCGGTCGGACGGATCCCGCGCCGCCGGACGACCTTGTACGGTGTGCCGGCCTCATTGTTGGCCTGATGGTGTCGGCTTGGTGGCTGAAAAAGCCGAACCGGTCTCGCTTACTCCCGGCAGACTGACTCGTAGAGCGACACGTATTCGGCCGCTTGTTTTTCCCAGGAGAAATCGGCCGTCATGCCATTGTGCCGGATGTGCTGTAGCCACGCGGGTTCCTTCCAGAGGGCCAACGCCTTGAGGACGGCTTTTTGCAGCGCCGCTGCGGAATACGTGGTGAATTTGATGCCGGTGGCTTGTGCGGCATTGTCGCGGGGATCGATCACCGAATCCTGAAGGCCTCCGGTGGCTCGAACGATGGGAATGGCTCCGTAGCGCAGCGAGTACAATTGATTGAGACCGCA
Source organism: Akkermansia muciniphila (assembly GCA_945861075.1). GTDB lineage: Bacteria > Verrucomicrobiota > Verrucomicrobiia > Limisphaerales > UBA9464 > SXXZ01. The sequence goes on along the minus strand of CAMATE010000148.1, from coordinate 5,780 downwards.
CGGCTCAAAGCGCGACGGCATCAAATAGAAATCGGCACCGGCTTCGATGCGGTGCGACAAGGCGGGATCAAAACCAATTCGTGCAGCCACCTGATTCGGGAATCGTTGGGCCAAATCTCCGAAGGCATTTTCCAGTGCCCGTTCACCACTGCCCAAGAGCGCGAATTGGAAGGATTCACCGGCATCGATCAGCGCCCGAATGGTTTGGAGAATCAATGCTGAGCCCTTCTGGTCGGTGAGTCGGGAGATGTTGGCGAAAAGTGGGACTTCCGCATCCTCTGGCAGACCCAATTCCCGCTGCAACGCGGCCTTGCACATCGCTTTGCCGGAAAGGTCGTGAGCTGAGAAACCTGATGGAAGGGCCGGGTCGGAGGCGCTGTTCCACTCCTCGTAATCCACCCCGTTGAGAATGCCGCTCAGGTCGTTGTAGCGCTTGAGCAGCAAACCATCGAGACCGCAGCCGTATTCGGGGGTGAGGATTTCACGCGCATAGTTGGGGCTGACCGTGGTGATGGCCTGGGCCTGGGTGAGACCTGCCTTCAAGAAATTCACCCGTTCGAAATGCAGAGCGCTTTCCAAGTGAAGCCAGTCGCTGGGAAGACCCGTCAGTCCCCAACTCGCCGCCGGGAACGATCCCTGGAAGGCCAAATTGTGGATGGTGAAGACGGTTTGAGGGGGCTGGGCCCAGCCGGCATGCCATTGAGCGTGCCTCGCCAAAATGGGAATCATCCCCGTTTGCCAATCGTGGCAGTGCAGGACGGTCGGCGGGTTTGGCAGATGGCGCGCCAAGATCAAGGCCGCCCGACTTAGAAAAATGAAACGGGCCGCATTGTCTGCATAATCCCGGTTGGCCTCGGTGTAGATTCCGGGCCGGTCAAAGAAACCCGCCTGCTCCACAAACCAGAACGTGAGGTTGGGTGAGAGTTTCTGGCAATGGAATCGCCCCTCCACCAGACCGTCTCCCAAGGGGATGGCCAGACGCCAGGACGTCGCTTCGATGGCCGGATGGGCTTGAGCCATTCCGCGGTAAAGCGGGGTGATCACCGAAACTTGCAAATTCGAACCCGCCAAGGCTCGGGACAGGGCCGATACCATGTCGGCCAAACCCCCGGTCTTCGAATAGGGGTTCAGCTCACTGGTCGCCAGCAGCACGTGCATGCACAGAGTCTTTGGCGCACCCCGTGGGGCGAACAAGACCGAAGTCTTTCGGGTTAAGGACCCTGAAGACAGGTCCTTCATCCCGGGAGTGGCCGGAAACCCGGTCCGTTGCTAAGGTTCCTCCACCGTGAGTCATCCCCTGTGAAAGCCCTCATCGAAACCGCGGACAAGAAATCCGAACGCGCCTTCCTGGTCGGCGTCGAACTCAAGAGCCATTCCGCTTGGGATGTCGCCGACTCCCTCGATGAGCTGGCCGAGCTGGCCACCACGGCTGGGGTCGCGGTGGTGGGACAGGGAATCCAACGGTTGGAGGCACCGCACTCGGGCACGTTCATTGGGGCGGGCAAGGCCGAGGAATTCGCCAAGGCCGCCAAGGAGGCCAATGCGGATACCGTGCTCTTCGACGAGGAACTCTCCGGGGCCCAGGCCCGCAATCTGGAGGAGATTTTCAGCGCAAAGGTCATCGACCGCACAGCGCTCATCCTCGACATCTTCGCACAACGGGCGCGAACCCGGGAAGGCAAGCTGCAGGTTGAATTGGCTCAATTGCAGTACCTCATGCCGAGGCTCACGCGCTACTGGACCCATCTTTCACGCCAGCGGGGCTCCACCGGTTCCATCGGTGGTGAAGGCGAATCCCAGCTCGAGGCCGACCGCCGCAAGACCCAGGAGCGCATCGAAAAGATCCGCCATGAATTGACCACGGTGCGCCGTCAGCGCTCCACGCAGCGCGAAGGCCGCCAGCGCCACCAGTGGCCGTTGGCATCGATCGTGGGCTACACCAATGCCGGCAAATCGACCTTGCTCAATACCCTCACCGGCGCCGAGGTGCTCGCCGAGGACATGCTCTTCGCCACCCTCGATCCCACGACCCGTCGGCTGCGCCTGCCCTCCAACCAGAACGTGCTGTTGAGCGATACGGTGGGATTCATCCGCAAGCTGCCACACGGTTTGGTGGAAGCGTTCAAGGCGACGCTCGAAGAAGTGGTCGAAGCCGACTTGCTCATCCACGTGGTCGATACCAGCCATCCCAACGCTCCGCAGCAAATGGAGGCGGTCAATGCGGTGTTGTCCGAGATCGGTGCCCAAGAGAAACCCACGCTGATGGTCTTCAACAAAATCGACAAAGCCGGGGCTACCGAATTGGCGGCGATGTACTGTCAGCAATTTCCCAAGGCGGTCGCCGTCTCGGCCCGGAAAAAGGAGGGATTCGAAATCCTCTTTGCGGAATTGGGGGCCATGCTCAAACCCATCCGGGAGTTTGTGGAAATCCAGATTCCACACCACGAGCAGAAGGCCATGAGCCGTCTCCACTCGGTGGCCCAGGTTGTCGAACAAGACTATTCTGGCGATCGTGCCCGCTTCCGTGTCCGCCTCCCACCGTATCTCCGGCATGAGTTCGAAGCGTATCTGGTGCCGTCGAACAACGGAGATTAGCCCTCACCCGGGGTTCCGATGGCGCTGTGGGTGTGCCCGCTGGGCGGACTGGTTCTTGTCGCTGCCCAAGAAATTTGGTTTACCCGCCCAATCGGTTTGCCACCCTACCGGGATCATGCGCCTTCTTCGTTGGTGGACGTTGCTATTTTGCCTGGTATCGCGGGTTGTCGGTGGGGAATTCCGTACCATCACCGGCGATGTGTATGTCGGCGAAGTGTCCGCTGCCGACGCTGACGGGCTCATTGTTCGCCTTCAATCCGGTGTGTTTTCGCCTCGTGTCGACTGGGCCAAGCTCGACGAAGCCACGCTCAAATCCCTGGCCCGTCATCCGCGCGCCGGACGTTTTGTAGAACCGCTCTTGGAGCCGCCGGCCGAGGAAATCGCCCGCGCCGAGGCCCGCAAGATCGACGTGCGCCAGCCCGACCGGGTCGCGCGACCCGCGGCCGAGATCGCTGGCAAGGGTATCTACGCGGCCCTAACCTCTCCCAATGGCATGATGCTCCTCGGGGCTCTTTATCTGGCCAATCTTTATGCCGCCTACGAAATCGCCCGCTTCCGTTGGCGCGCGGTGCCGCTGGTTTGCGGCGTCTCAGCGGTGCTGCCTGTGATCGGACCCACCATTTTCTTGGCACTTCCACGACGTGAGGAAGAGGTGGTGGTCAGCGCGACGGATGAGGCTGTCGCCGCCCAGTCTTTGAATGTGCCTTCGCAGCCCGTCGCCACGGCCTCCGCGGCCTCCACACCGGGATCGACCACCACGGCGGCCCGCAGTCAGGCGGGTTCCAATGAAGGATTGCCCAAGACGTTCCGTCGGGGCGAATCCACCTTCAACCGCCGGTTCTTTGAGACGCAATTCCCCTCGTTCTTCAAGGTCGTCGCCTCCGAGGCCGACAAGGATCTCGTGCTGGAGATCACGACGGCCGCCGGTGTGACCGTTGCCACCCGGATCACGCGCATCAGCGCCGCCGATTTGGCCTTGAAGGCCTCGGATGGTACCGAGAACACCTTGGAATTTGTCCAGGTGCTCGAGATCACGCTCCGCGACAAAAACGCCTGAAGTCGCCCATCACCGCGATGAAATATCGGGCCATCCTCCTCTTTGGCGCACCCGGTGCCGGCAAGGGTACACAGGGTAAAATCCTCGGTCAGATTCCGAACTTCGTGCATTTCTCCTGTGGTGATGCCTTCCGCAACCTGCGGGTGGATTCCCCGCTGGGGAAGGTGTTCGTGGAGTACGCCTCGACGGGCCGACTCGTACCGGACGAACCCACTATTCAGCTGTGGAAGCAATCGGTGGACGGGCTGGCGGGCACGGGCCGTTTCAATCCCGAGGCCGATACGTTGTTGCTCGATGGCATCCCGCGCAATCCGCGGCAGGCCGAGATCATGCGCGACATGATCGACGTGAAGGCCATTTTCAATCTCTTCTGCCCGGCGATGGACAAGCTCATCGTGCGTCTGCAGCGTCGGGCCCTGAAGGAAAACCGCCTCGACGACGCCAATGTCGAGACCATCCGCAGCCGTCTCGAGACCTATAAGCGCGAGACCCGGGCGGTGTTGGAATGCTATCCGGACACCTTGATCCATCAGATTGACTCGACCCAGGAGCCCATCCTGGTCTTGGCCGACATCCTCAAGGTCATCGTCCAGATTCCTAAACCCGCGGTGAGTGATGGCAGCACCGTCTTCAGTTCCTAGAGGTTCTGGAGTGAGGAAGGTCCTGAGATGGAGTGTCAGGAGAGATGGAGTGTCAGGAGAGATGGAGTGTCAGGACGATATCGCCGTGGAATCATCCGCGGACCAGTGGATTTTTTGAGAACGCTGTTGACACCTTCCCTCGGCGTTTCTATCAATTCCAGCTCAATCGAAGCGTTGCATGCACCGTGTTCGGTTTCTGGTCTGTGAAAGACCGGAGATCGGACTTTTTGCCGTCGAAAGATGGCGACCAGCCGGTAGACTGATTGATGAGCCTTTCAAAGGCGGATCACCAGTCATTGGGTGGAGGGGCCGCAACCGAACAGTGCCCGCGTAGCTCAGTTGGCAGAGCACGTCCTTGGTAAGGACGAGGTCATCGGTTCAAACCCGATCGCGGGCTCCATTCGGAATCGGTTCCGACGCTTTAAGATTTTCAGAAACGAAGAACAGAAAACGATACGACACATGGCTAAAGAAACCTTCAACCGGACGAAGCCCCACATGAACGTGGGTACCATCGGTCACGTCGACCACGGCAAGTCCACCCTCACCGCTGCAATCGTCGCTGTGCAGAATCGCAAGGGCCTCGCCCCCATGATCGAGTACAAGGACATCACCAAGGGCGGTACCGTCCGTGATGATACCAAGACCGTGACCATCGCCGTGTCGCACGTCGAATACGAGAGCCCGAACCGTCACTACGCTCACGTGGACTGCCCCGGCCACGCTGACTACGTGAAGAACATGATCACCGGCGCCGCCCAGATGGACGGTGCGATTCTGGTCGTCAGCGCTGCCGACGGTCCGATGCCCCAGACCCGCGAGCACATCCTCTTGGCCCGCCAGGTGGGTGTTCCGAGCATCGTGGTGTTCCTGAACAAGGTTGACCTCGCTGATGCCGACCTCCTCGAGCTCATCGAGATGGAAATCGTCGACCTGCTCAACAAGTACGGCTTCCCTGGCGACAAGACCCCGATCGTTCGTGGTTCGGCCACTGCCGCCATCGCCGGCACCCCGGAGGGCGAAGCGGCCATCGCCAACTTGCTCAACGCCCTGGATACCTTCATCCCGGAACCCGTTCGTGAGCAGGACAAGCCGTTCCTCATGTGCATCGAAGACGTGTTCAACATTGAAGGTCGCGGCACTGTCGTGACCGGTCGTGTGGAGCGCGGTGTCATCAACAAGATGTCCGAAGTCGAGATCGTTGGTCTTAAGGACACCCGCAAGACCACGGCGACCGACATCGAAATGTTCCGCAAGCTGCTGGACAGCGCCCAAGCCGGCGACAACGTCGGTGTGTTGCTCCGCGGCACCAAGAAGGAAGATGTCGAGCGCGGCATGGTCCTCGCGAAGCCGGGAACCATCAAGCCCCACACCAAGTTCAAGGCCGAGGTGTACGTCCTCACCAAGGACGAGGGTGGTCGCCATACCCCGTTCTTCACCAAGTACCGCCCGCAGTTCTACTTCCGCACCTCCGACGTGACCGGTTC